>NZ_JBQQAM010000007.1:0-284825 GCF_052246815.1 Brucella sp. RRSP16 | reverse complement strand
TCAACCGCGATCTCGTCAAAAGGGTTCATCGACATCTTCACGTTCGAAAGCTCAACCCCCGAACCGTCTCCCTTTACACGGATCTTCACGTTGTAATCGACAACCCGTTTCACTGCGACAAGGACTTTCATCCGCGATTACCTCTTCAATGACTTCTGCAGCACGACTATGCCGCCGTGAACTCCCACCCGCATGTCAAAATCCGACATGAAAGCGGCACCGGCGCAAAACTGGGTAGTGACGCAAAATGCGCTGCCTCTCCGCCGGGAACCGGCACGAAACCTAAAGACGGTTGACGTGCACGTCAATCAGGCACAGGCCGCTATATCGATTAAAATCAATTTATTCTGACAACAGGTCATTCCGAATCCGAGCAACCCGACACCTCCCCTTTTTCGTGTCGTTTACAAGCGATGCAGCATGCTTTAGGTAACGCCTCGCAATCCGGTCGCAGCCTACCCGGTCAAAACAAGGAACCCTGACTTATGAAAACGCTCGTCGTCTGCTCCGGCGGACTCGATTCCGTTTCGCTTGCTTATAGAATAGCAGCCGAACATCAACTCACAGCCCTCCTCTCCTTCGACTATGGCCAACGCCACAGGAAGGAACTGGATTCGGCCAAAGCCTGTGCCGAAAGGCTCGGCGTTCCCCATCAGATCATCGACATACGGACTATCGGCGCGAGCCTTACCGGCTCCGCCCTCACGGATGATGTCGATGTTCCCGACGGGCATTACGCCGAAGAAACGATGAAGATCACCGTCGTGCCGAACCGCAATGCTATCATGCTGGCGATTGCCTTTGGGGTGGCCGCCGCACAAAAGGCCGACGCTGTGGCGCTCGCCGTCCATGGCGGTGATCATTTCATCTATCCCGATTGCCGCCCCGGTTTTATTGATGCTTTCCAGACCATGCAGAACCATGCACTGGATGGCTATGCCGACATAAAACTGCTCGCGCCTTATGTGCACGTATCAAAAGCCGACATCGTTATCGATGGCGCAAAATATGGCACGCCCTTTGCCGCAACGTGGTCCTGCTACAAGGGTGGCGAACATCATTGCGGACGCTGTGGCACCTGTGTCGAGCGGCGCGAGGCTTTCCATCTGGCAGGCATCGAAGACCCGACACTGTATGAGGATGCCGATTTCTGGCGTGCGGCAATCGAGAAGCGGAGCGTCTGATGTTTCGCATTACCAAGGAATTTCATTTCTCCGCATCGCATCAGCTAATCGGCCTGCCGGAAGACCATCAATGCGCCCGCCTGCACGGGCACAACTATATCGTTGAGGTTGAACTCTCGGCTTCCGATCTCAACGAGCACGGCTTTGTTCGCGACTATCATGAGTTGGCGCCGTTCAAGCGCTATATCGACGATTGTTTTGACCATCGCCATCTCAACGATGTTCTGGGCCACGACCAGAGCACGGCCGAAACCCTCGCTAGGCACTTTTTTGAATGGTGCCATGCGCGCTGGCCGGAAATATCCGCCGTGCGTGTCAGCGAAACGCCCAAGACATGGGCCGAGTACCGACCGTGACGCCGATACGGATCGCGGAAATTTTCGGGCCCACGATACAGGGCGAAGGTGTGCTGATCGGCGAGCCGACGATATTCGTGCGAACCGGCGGCTGCGATTATCGCTGCGCATGGTGCGACAGCCTGCATGCTGTCGAGAGCCGGTTTCGTCACGAATGGAAGCCAATGAGCGTCGAGGCAATTTGGGATGAAGTGACGGCACTTTCCCGAAATAAGCCCCTGACAGTGTCACTTTCGGGGGGCAATCCGGCCATCCAGCCACTGGGACCGTTGATCAAGCATGGCAGGAAAGACGGCTATCGCTTTGCGCTGGAAACGCAAGGATCGGTTGCACAGGGCTGGTTTGCAGCGCTCGACACGCTGGTATTGAGCCCGAAGCCGCCATCCAGCACCATGGATACCGATTTCGATGCGCTGGCCGCATGTATCGAGGTTGCGGGCAATACGCCGCGAACGGTGCTGAAATTCGTGATCTTTGATGACGCCGATTACGCCTTCGCCAAAGAAGTGGCCAATCGGCATCCTCACCTGCCAGTCTATCTCCAGCCGGGTAATCACACTCCGCCGCCGCCCGAAGCGAATGACGCTGCAATAGACATCGACGGCATCATGCGGCGGATGGAATGGCTGGTGGAAAAGATGATCGCGGATGGCTGGTACGAAGCGCACGTCCTGCCCCAGCTCCACGTGCTGATCTGGGGCAACAGACGGGGGGTTTAGACTAGCGGTTCGCGCCCGGCACCCAGAGAACATCCTGCGCGCCATTATCGTTGACGGTTCGCGACGCCACGAACAGGAAATCGGAAACGCGGTTGATATATTGCAAAGCCTCCGCCGAGACGACTTCCCCTTCGACGCGGGAAAGCGCAACCATCAGCCGCTCGGCCCGGCGTGAGATCGTGCGGGCAAGGTGCAATGCGGCAGATGCAGCCGACCCACCGGGGAGAATGAATGAGCGGAGCGGCTGCAGATCGGCATTGAGGAGATCAATGTCGGCTTCCAGACGCGCGACCTGCGAAGCGACGATGCGCAGCGGTTCGTAGGCGAGCGGTTTCCCGTCATCCGGCGTCGACAGATCAGCGCCAAGGTCGAAAAGATCGTTCTGGATGCGTGCCAGCATGGCATCGATCTGTGCATGAGGATTGTTTTCACCGCCTGTATGAAGGCGTGCCATGCCGATGCAGGCATTGGTTTCGTCCACAGTGCCATAGGCTTCGACGCGCAGGTCCGACTTCAGCCTGCGCGGCCCGCTGGCAAGTCCTGTCGTGCCCTTGTCGCCTGTACGGGTATAGATCTTGTTGAGCTTGACCATGCCTTACTGACCGTTTTTCACGCGGGCGTAATAGATCGCCCCGACGATCAGGACTATGGCAATGAACTGCAGGAAAACACGCAGCTGCATCATCTTGTTGGAAAAATTGGCGTCGCCGCCTCGCATCATGTTGCGCAGGCCGATGATCAGAACGACAGCCACCGCAAACATGGCCACCATTGCCGCGCCCTTGAACAGAACGTCCATTTCATTTCCTTCCCATGCGCACTGTTCCTGACCTCATGACTGGTCGGACAGCATTCGGTAAAGCCAGCGTGCAGGCATCAGACGCCGCGCCAGTGAACCAAGTTTCGCCGGTCTCGTCACCACGTAATGCGGGCGGGGACGCGGCGCCTCCAATGCATGAAGCAGTACAGCATAGACGGCTTCCGGTCCAAGCTTGTTCTTGGATTTTGTGCCGCCACTTTTCAATTTCGCCATCTGGCGCTGGTAAAGCTCGCGATGAACAGACGCCTCCATATCGATATTGGCTTCCGCATGTCTGGCGGCATTGTAGGTAAAGCGCGACGCAATCGGACCGGGCTCGATCAGCGACACATCGATACCGGAACCTTCCAGTTCCATGCGTTGCGCAAGCATCAGCCCTTCAAGCGCAAATTTGGACGCCACATAAGCGCCTCGCCATTTCATGGGCACCAGTCCCAGAATCGATGAGCAATGAACGATGCGCCCGTGCCCTTGCCGGCGCATGACGGGAACCACGCGCCGGGTCAAATCATGCCAGCCGAAGAAATTGGCTTCGAATTGCTGGCGCAAGGCTTCGACCGGCAAGTCCTCTATCGCGCCGGGCTGTGCATAAGCGCCATTGTTGAACAGCGCATCAAGCGTGCCGTCAGTCTGGCGCAGCACCTCGTCGACCAGATTCGCGATCGACTGCGGCTGCGTATAATCGAGATAATGCGCCTCAATGCCCTTTGCCCGGAGCGCTCCGATATCCGCATCCTTGCGGGCGGTCGCAAAGACGCGCCAGCCTTGGCTCTTCAGCGCTTCCGCGCAATAGGCGCCAATCCCGGAGGAGCAACCGGTAATGATGATGCTGCGCTGTCGGTTCTGACCGGATCGTGCCGGAGCCATATGTTCGTTTCCCGCTACCGTTTTGCCAAGATTGCTTGATTCGTGCCCGGTTTAAAACGGGGCCTGCCCTTGCAATCCGCGGACCGATGCTAGATTTAAGGCCTTGAAACATCGGCTGAACGCGTTTCAGACGCCAATCGCGACTTTAGGGACAAATCTGCGGATGCGAAAAATCAGACGTTTTCTCCGTCAGATCACCTGGGACGTCATTGGTCATTTCAGTTCGGACGACGGTTGGGCGTTCGCCAGCCATATTGCGCTTTCCGGCCTGATGGCGCTGTTTCCATTCCTCATCTTCGCCACAACGCTTGCGAGCTTTCTCGGCACCAAAGAATTTGCCGATACGGCGGTGCATGTCATCTTCGACATGTGGCCGTCGAACATCGCCGCTCCCATCGCCAACGAGGTGATGAACGTGCTGACCGTGCAACGCAGCGGGCTTCTGACCCTCAGCGTCATCGCGGCCGCCTATTTTGCCTCCAACGGCGTGGAGGCGCTGCGCATCGCGCTTAACCGCGCCTATCGCGTGACAGACCAGCGTTCGATCATTTTCTGCCGCCTGCAAAGTCTCGGCTTCGTTCTGGTCGGCACGCTGAGCCTGATGGCCATCAGCTTCCTGCTGGTTCTGGCGCCGCTTGCCGTGCGTATTGCCGAACAATGGTTTCCTGACATAGCGCCGTTCACAGGCACCATCGCCTTCTGGCGCTATACGGTAGCGGTTGCGGTTCTGGTTCTGGCGCTGTTCATGGTACACATCTGGCTTCCCGCCGGGCGACGCAGCCTCGGCGACATCCTGCCGGGCATACTGGTCACGCTCATCGCCTGGCTTGCCGCTGCGATGGCCTTTGCCAAATATCTGGAAACCTTTGCCAATTACGTGACGACCTATGCCGGTCTGGCCTCGATCATGGTGGCGATCGTCTTCCTCTACATGCTGTCGGCAATTTTCATCATCGGCGCGGAAATAAACGCCGCCATCATGATTTTCCGCAAGCGAGAGCAACAGCCCGAGCTTAACTCGTAAAAATCAGCGCATGATCCGGTCCGAGAACCAGCTCCCACTTTTCGGCATCATGTCCGGCGTAAAGTCGTCAGCGCAACGCCGAGCGTCGTCACCACCATGCCCGCAACCTGGATCGCCGACAGCGTTTCGCCGAAAATCAGATAGGCCATGATCGCAGCCGTGCCGGGGACGAGATAGAACAGCGAGGCAACTTTCGACATTGCGCCTTCGCGTATCATGACCAGAAGTGCCAGAATCGCCCCGATGGAAATGGCAAGCGTCAGCCAGACCAGCGCAAAGATCAGCGATGGCGACCAGATCATGACGCGCGTCTCGAAGGCAAACGCACACACAGCGGTGAGAATGGCCGCAGCGATGTATTGAACGGCTGTCCCGGCCTTGAGGTCGCCCGCTGTGGCGAAACGTTTCTGCCAGACTGTGCCGGTGCTGATCGCCAGCACAGCCACGAAAGCCGCCGCAAGGCTTTTGGGATCGACGCCGCTGCCCGCCGAAAATTTCGGCCATACAACCATCGCCACGCCGATGAAGCCGATTAGAAGCCCGGCCCATTGCCGTCCGCTCGCTCGTTCGCCCAGAAGAATGGCCGCAATCAGCGTCGTAAGCATCGGCTGAAGACCTGCCACGAGACCCGACATTCCAGCAGGCAGACCGTGGTGAACTGCCCAAAACAAGGCGGAGAGATAGATGCCATGGATGAGACAGCCGGCAATCGCCGCGTGAATCAGCGTATTGCCTTTCGGCCAGATGCTCCCGCTTGCCAGCGCCCAGAGCGTCATGATGATTGCTGCAATGGAAAAACGCACCGCCATGAAGGTGAACGGTTCGGCATAAGGCATGGAAAGCCCCGCGCCGATGAAACCGGTGGCCCAAAGCAGGACGAACATGATGGGAAAGAAACGGGCGGCCATGGCGGAACTCTCACTTTTGCGGCCCGCCTTATACCGTTTTTCGCCGATCCCCTATCGCATAAAACTGATCGCAGCGTTGAATTTGCCAAACAGCCGCTCCCATTTTATGAAGCAGCATGAACACGCAACCCGAAACGATCCACATTTTTGTCGATGCAGACGCCTGCCCGGTGAAGGCTGAAATCTATCGTGTGGCGGAACGGCACAATCTGCCGGTCATGCTGGTGGCCAACAGTTTCATTGCCATCCCGCGCGACGCGGAGCGCGTGGAACGCGTCATCGTATCGGACAAGCTGGACGCTGCCGACGACTGGATCGCCGAAAAGTCCCGTCCGGGCGCCATCGTGATTACCGCCGACATTCCTCTGGCCAGCCGCTCGCTCGAAAAAGGTGCCTCGGTAATTGCACCGAACGGGCGCGTTCACACCCAGAACACCATCGGCAACACGCTGGCGACGCGCAATCTGATGGACAGCTTGCGTTCGGCAGGCGAAGTCACCGGCGGCCCTGCCCCCTTTTCACCGAAAGATCGCTCTGCATTTCTTTCGGCGCTGGACCTTGCCATCGTTCGGCTGAACCGAGCCGGTTTTGTCTCAGGCTGACCGCATCGAGGCAGTAGCGACACCCGCGCCGATCAGCAAAGTTCCGCCCGCACGATTGAAGATGCGCAGCGCCCGTTCGCTCGAAAAGAAGCCGCGCGCGCGGGTTGCCAGAAGCGCATAAGCAAAGGCATTGAGGAAAGCGAGCACGAGGAACGTGCTTTCGAAAACCAGCATCTGGGTCAGGAAATCCCGGTGCGGGCTCAGGAACTGCGGAAGAAAAGCCACAAAAAATGTAATGCTCTTCGGGTTGAGCGCCGTCACCAGCCATGCATGAACCAGCATCCGCACCGGATGCACCTTGTCATGCCGGGCGTTTGCATGAAGGGCACCGCCAGCCCGGAACAGCTTTATGCCGAGCCAGACCAGATAGGCCGCACCCGCCCATTTGACTGCGGTGAACACGGTTGCCGATGCCGCCAGCAGCGCGCCCACGCCAAGCATGGAAAGCGTCATCGCTGTAAAATCGCCAAGCGCGACACCGACCGCCATCGGAAAAGCCGCCTTCCACCCCTGTCCCAGAGCGTAGGATACAACGAGCAATACGGTCGGTCCCGGTATTACCAGAAGCACGATGGATGCGGCGGAAAATGCGAGCCAGACTTCAAAGCTCATGGACGGTCTCCTTCCCTCACAGGAAAAAAAGCCACCGCATTTCGCTTTTGTCGAGACTAAAGATTTTTAGCCGCTTCGATGAGTTTTTTGGCTTCCGGGCTGTCCCACGGCGCAGGGCCGTTCATGGATGCGATCTGACAGCCATCCTTGTCTACGAGCAGGGTTACGGGAAGGCCAAAAGCCAGGTTCTTGCGCTTCAATTCGTTGAAGCTCGACATGGAAGCATCCCGGTGCAAGGTCAGGTTGTTGATGCCGATTTCATTGAGAAAGCCCTTGGGCTTGTCGTCGGAGCCGGTATCGATGTTGATGGCGACAACGTCGAAATCGCTGCCGCCTTTCTCGCCCTGCAACTTGTCGAGAGCGGGCATTTCCTCACGGCAGGGAGCGCACCACGTCGCCCACAGATTGACCAGCAGCGTCTTGCCCTTGTAGTCGCCGAGCGTCATCTGTTTGCCGTCCGGGCCGGTAAAGGCGATATGCGAGACGGAAATCGGCTTTTCGGCAGCGCGCATGGCTGCCACGCCGCCGGTCGCAGCTGCATCCAGCGCCTTCAGCGCATCAGCTCTAAGAGCGCACTTCGCCGATGCTTCGTCGCTTTCGGCTGCAACATTCGCTGAAACATTCTGGTCAACGACATTGCCAGAAGGCCGCTCCATCACGTATACCGCCACGATACCGGCAATGACACCGGCAAGGGCGGCAAGAAGGACGATCTTGCGATTTCCCGATTTCGTCTGCTGTTCGGAATTCGCCTTTTCGTTGTCTTCTGCCATGTCGCGTTACTTCTTTCCAATATTCCGCCAAATCGTCACTCGGGGCATATGAGCATGAGCGAACAAAAATCAAGCAACCAGATGTGGGGCGGCCGTTTTGCCTCAGGCCCGGATGCGATCATGGAAGAGATCAATGCATCGATCGGCTTCGACCGCAAGCTCTATGCGCAGGATATTCAGGGCTCGCTTGCCCATGCAGCCATGCTGGCAAAGACAGGCATTATTGCGGCGGAAGACCATCGCCAGATCGAAGATGGCCTGAAAACCATTCTCAAGGAAATCGAGGAAGGCAAGTTCACATTCTCGCGCAAGCTCGAAGACATTCACATGAATATCGAAGCGCGGCTTGCCGAACTGATCGGCCCTTCCGCCGGACGTCTCCACACCGCCCGCTCGCGCAACGATCAGGTGGCCGTTGACTTCCGCCTCTGGGTCAAGCGGGAACTGGAAAAGACCGCCGCCGCGCTCAAGAACCTGATCGAAGCATTCCTGGAGCGCGCCGAGGAACACGCCGCAACCGTGATGCCAGGTTTCACCCATCTCCAGACCGCGCAGCCCGTCACCTTCGGCCATCACTGCATGGCCTATGTGGAAATGTTCGGCCGCGACCTGTCGCGTGTGCGCGATGCCATCGAGCGCATGGACGAATCGCCTTTGGGTGCGGCAGCCCTTGCAGGCACGGGCTTCCCGATCGACCGTCATATGACCGCCAAGGCGCTCGGCTTTCGTGAGCCCACCCGGAATTCGCTCGACAGCGTTTCCGACCGTGACTACGCGCTGGAATTCCTATCGCTTGCCGCGATCTGCGCAGGCCATCTGTCGCGACTGGCCGAAGAGATCGTCATCTGGTCCACACCGCAGTTCAATTTCGTGCGGCTTTCCGATGCTTTCTCCACCGGCTCGTCCATCATGCCGCAGAAGAAGAACCCGGATGCCGCCGAACTGGTTCGCGCCAAGACGGGCCGCATCAACGGATCGCTGGTCGCCCTTCTGACCATCATGAAGGGGCTGCCGCTCGCCTATTCCAAGGACATGCAGGAAGACAAGGAACAGGTTTTCGACGCTGCCGAAAATCTGGAACTCGCCATTGCGGCCATGGCGGGCATGGTGCGCGACCTGACGATTAATGTGGCCTCGATGAAGAAGGCGGCAGGTTCCGGCTATTCCACTGCGACCGATCTCGCCGACTGGCTGGTGCGCGAACTGGGACTTCCCTTCCGCGAGGCCCATCACGTGACCGGTCGCGCCGTCGCTCTGGCTGAAAGCCGCAAGGTCGATCTGTCGAAGCTGTCGCTGGAGGAACTGCAATCGACCCATCCGGGTATCACCGATGCCGTTTTCGGCTACCTGACAGTCGAAAAATCGGTAAAGAGCCGCCAGTCCTTCGGCGGCACGGCCCCGCAGGAAGTGCGCCGCCAGATCCGTTACTGGAAGAAGCGCATTACCAGGGCCTGATAGTCGATCAACATGACGTCATGTGGAATCATCCAGTCAACGGATGATTCCACTCTTGGAAATTTTGCGTTACAGCTAGCGCCAACAGATTTTATTTCGGGAACCAAAGCTGATGACAGGCCGCTCCGCCATTTCTTCCGTGCTTCTGATCGCCACGCTTAGCGCCACGCTTGCCGCTTGCGGCCGCAAGGGCCCGCTAGAGCCGCCGCCATCTGCCGTCGTGACCGACGAACAGGGCCACACCAAGCCGAAACCGAAGGAAGACAAGCCGATCATCCTCGACAAGCTGTTGTAAGTTTCCGCTGTAGGGCCTTTTCTGTGAACCATTTCGAATATCGCAACGGCGTCCTTCACGCCGAAAATATCAGCCTGCCTGAAATCGCACAGGCCGTCGGTACGCCATTTTACGTCTATTCCCGCGCGACCGTAGAGCGCCATTTCCGCGTGTTCAGCGAAGCCTTCGCCGGAATGGAAACGCTCGTTACCTATGCGCTGAAAGCCAATTCCAACCAGGCCGTCCTGAAAACGCTGGCCAAGCTGGGGGCCGGTGCCGATACCGTTTCGGAGGGCGAGATTCGCCGTGCGCTTGCGGCAGGCATCCCGGCAAACAAGATCGTGTTTTCCGGCGTAGGCAAGACGCCGCACGAAATGGATTTTGCGTTGGAAGCTGGCATTTATTGCTTCAACGTGGAATCCGAACCGGAACTCGAAATTCTTTCGGCCCGCGCCGTCAGGGCAGGCAAGGTTGCATCCGTATCGCTGCGTATCAACCCTGATGTGGATGCCAAGACCCACGCCAAGATTTCGACCGGCAAGTCCGAGAACAAGTTCGGCATTCCCCGCGTCAAGGCGCGGGAAGCCTATGCCCGTGCAGCAAGCCTCCCCGGTCTCGACGTGGTCGGCATCGATATGCATATCGGCAGCCAGATCATCGACCTGGAACCATTCGACGATGCGTTTGCACTGATGGCGCAACTGGTCAAGGAATTGCAGGCCGACGGCCACAATATCCGCCACGTCGACGTTGGCGGCGGATTGGGCATTCCTTATCGTACCGACAATACGCCGCCACCTTTGCCCGTGGCTTATGCTGAAATCGTCGCCAGGCATATCAAGCCGCTCGGTCTCAAGACCGTGTTCGAACCGGGCCGCCTGATTGTCGGCAATGCAGGACTTCTGGTGACGGAAGTGATCTTCGTGAAGGAAGGCGATGCCAAGAACTTCGTCATCGTCGATGCGGCGATGAACGATTTGATTCGTCCCACACTTTATGATGCGTTCCACGACATCAAGCCGGTTGCCCTGCCGAAAGACGATGCGCCCCGTATCCGCGCCGATTTCGTTGGCCCGGTCTGTGAAACCGGCGATTATCTGGGCCTCGACCGGGAAGTGGCCAAACCGGCGCCCGGCGACCTGATTGCCGTCTGCACCACGGGCGCTTATGGCGGCGTGCTCTCCAGCACTTACAACAGCCGGCTGCTTATTCCGGAAGTGCTGGTGGATGGCGACCGCTATCACGTCGTGCGTCCGCGGCGCACTTATGAAGAACTGCTCGCGCTCGATTCCGTGCCCGAGTGGTTATAACCCGCGAATACAATTATCATGGCAAAGCCTCGCCTTTGCATGATGCGTGTTATCCTGTTGCAAGATAAAAACGTGATACACGCCAGAAAGCCCAGATGACGGATCGTAGCGACGACAGGAAAGACAGGCCGCGCCTTGCGCGAGATGCTTTTCTGCGGCTGTTTTCGGGCGACGGCGCCAGCCTCCGCCGTTTACGTCTGCGCGCCTTTCTCTCAATCAGCTTCGAGCGGTTCTGGCCGCTCATCCTGCCGCTGATACTTTTGATCGGCCTGTTTCTCAGCCTCGGCTGGTTTGGCCTGTTCGGCATGATGCCGCGTTGGCTGCATTTTGGCGTTCTGGCGCTGTTCGGGCTTGCCGGTCTCATATCGATCTACCTGCCGTTCCGCTTTAGAGCCCCGACCGAAAGCGACATTACAAGCCGTATCGAGGCGATCAACGGCCTCGTTCACGAACCGCTCGCCGTGCAGACGGGCCATATGGCAACCGGAGAAAACGATCCGTTTGCCGTGGCCTTATGGCGCGAACACCAGCGCCGCATGGCGGACCGGCTGAAAAACCTGCAATCCGGTCTGCCTTACACGCGGGTTCCCGAACACGACCCTCTTGGCCTTCGAGCGGTGGTCGCCCTCCTTTTCGTAACCGCTTTCGCTTATAGTTTCAGTCCGAACAGCGGCCGCATTGCCGATGCCTTTCATATCCGTCCGGGCGATGGCACTGCCGTTGCGCGCATCGATGCATGGGTGACGCCACCGCGCTACACCGGTCGCGCTCCCGTGTTCCTGGCCGCCACGAACGAAGGCGTGGAGGCAGCAATCAACGTGCCGCAAGGCAGCATTCTTTCGGTCCGGGTGATTGGCGGCGGCTCTGAACGGCTTACCGCGACCGATGCGAAAGGCGAGCGCCGCGACGTCCAGCCGGTAACCGCCGGGGAAGACCAGAAGGCCCCTGCAGAACAGGCTGTCGTCGATGGCAGCCGCAATTTCCGCTATGATCTGCAGCAGGACGAGACTCTGGCACTTTCCGGTACCGATGCCCGCTGGAAGTTTTCCGTTACTCCGGACAACCCGCCGACGATCCGCTTCACAAAAGAGCCGGGGCGTGCGTTGAATGGCACATTGCAGCTCTCCTACCAGATCGAGGACGACTATGCGCCGGTTAAGGCCGAAGGTGAGATCGTCCCGCTCGACAACGATGAGGATGAGGAAGCCGCGCCGCTTTACGACGCGCCGGAACTGCCGCTTGCTTTGCCGCGCCGCGGCGTGAAGGACGCCACCACTTCGAAGGACCTGACCGAGCACCCATGGGCCGGCGAAAAGGTTGCGCTCACACTGGTTGTAACCGATGCGGCAGGGCAAACGGGCCGCAGCGAAACCAAGGTCATCACCTTGCCGGAGCGCCCTTTCAGCAATCCGCTTGCCCGTGCTGTCGCGGAGCAGCGCCGTATTCTGGCGCTTGACGCGACGCAGCGCGACCATGTGCTCGACATGCTGTCGGCAATAACTCTCCGTCCGGAAGAAACCATCAAGAATGCCGCCCATTATCTGGGACTGGTCACGATTGGCACACGTCTGCGGCTTGCCAGAAGCGATGACGACTTGCGTGATGCGGCGGATTATATGTGGCAGGTGGCACTCGGTATCGAGGACGGCAATCTGTCTGCCGCCGAAAAACGCCTGCGGCAAGCACAGGAAGCCCTGAAGAACGCTCTGCAGAATGGCGCCTCGCAGGAGGAGATCGAAAAGCTGTCAGCAGAGCTGCGCAAGGCGATGCAGGACTTCCTGCGGGAGTTCGCTCAGCGCCAGCAGCAGAATCCGAATGCCCGCCGGGCCGCGCCGGACCCCAATGCGCGGATGCTCACGGAAAAAGATCTACAGCGCATGATGGACCAGATTGAAAATCTGGCGCGTCAGGGTTCACGTGATCAGGCGCAAGAACTGCTGTCGCAATTGCAGAATCTGATGAACAACCTGCAGATGAGGCAGGCGCAGCAGGGTCAGCAAGGTCAGGGGCAAGGCCAGCAGGGCCAGATGCAGCAGCAGATGAACAAGCTTGGCGAATTGATGCAGCGCCAGCAAAAGACCATGAACGAGACCTTCGACCTCGATCAGAAGATGCAGCGTCAGTTCGGCGGCAGCGACGGTGAAGGCGAATTCGGCGACAACATGTTCCCGGGCGATGACGGTTCCATGGGCGGTGAAACCGAAAACGGACAAGGCCCGGGTGGAAAAGGCGATGTTCCACCCGATATGGCGGAAGCCATGCGCAAGCTGCAACAGCAGCAGAAGGACCTCCAGTCCGATCTGCAGAAGCTGATGGACGATCTGAAGGGCATGGGCATCGAACCCGGCAAGGATTTTTCGGATGCTGGAAAATCAATGGGCAATGCAACGGACGCACTGGGCCGAAGCGAAGGCGCGGAAGCAAACGACCAGCAGGGCAGTGCGCTTGACGCGCTGCGTCGCGGCGGGCGCGACATGATGCAGAAGATGCAGCAGGCCATGGGTCAGGACGGACAGGGACAAAGCGGAGCCAACGGCAGCAGGGGCCGCGATCCACTCGGACGGCAGCAGGGTACCGGAGACAGCCTTAACGATGACGTCAAAATTCCCGGCGAAATCGATATTCAGCGCGCGCGTGAAATTCTCGATGAAATCCGCCGCAAGCTCGGCAATGCGCTGACGCCGCAGATGGAAAAGGAATATCTGCAGCGCCTGTTGAAATTCGATTGAGAAACAGGCTCTATTCCATCACCCGACCGACATAAGGCAACTGGCGGAAGGCGTGCCCCACGTCCATGCCATAGCCGACGACAAAATAGTCTGGGCATTCGAAAGCCACGAAATCGGCGTCGAGATCGACCTTGCGGCGCACGCTCTTGTCGAGAAGAACGGCGATACTGACGCTGCGGGCTCCGCGTTCCAGCATCAGTTCGCGGACGAACTTCAGCGTCTTGCCGGATTCCAGAATATCGTCGATCAGAAGCACATCGCGGTCGCGCACGTCACTGTCGATATCGCGCAGCAGACGAACTTCCGTGCTTGTCGTCCCCTTGCCGTAGCTCGAAACGGTGATGAATTCCACATCGGGTTCCACACCCGCATCATGCATTGCGCGAATGAGGTCAGCTGCAAAGATGAAGGACCCTTTCAGGATCGAAATCGTCAGCAGATTGTGGAACTTGCGTTCAGCGATGGCCTTGGCAAGCTCAAGATTGCGGCCTGCAATCTCATCCGGACTAAAGAGAACTTCGATTGTCTTGCCGCCGACTTCGGGCATCTGCTGCTTCTCCTGATCGTTCGCTTACGCGCAGACTTGGGCGGCGCATGAAGGCGCCGGAAAGGCCGCTCTATACCATGGTTTGAGGAAATTGCACCCCACCACTTGAAGATGCTCCGGCTTCTCCATTTCCCAACGTCGAGATTTCATATAGCGTGGCTTCCATGCATCCGGACATCATCGAACTGCGATCATTTTACGATACCACTCTGGGCCATCTCGCGGAACGCGCCATCCGTATGGCGCTTGCCGGGCTATGGGATCGCGTGCCGGGAGAGCGGCTTGTCGGCATGGGCTACAGCCTGCCCTATCTCGACCGTTTCAGCGCCGATACGGAGCGGACCTTTGCCTTCATGCCTGCCGGTCAGGGAGCCGTCGCCTGGCCGTCTGTGGAAAAGCCGGCGACAGCGCTCGTTTTCGACGAGGAACTGCCGCTGCCCGATTCTTCGATTGATCGCGTGCTCATGGTGCATGCGCTGGAATATGCGGAGAACCCGACGGAAACGCTGAAGGAGATGTGGCGCGTTCTCGCGCCCAATGGGCGGCTCGTTATCGTGGTGCCGAACCGGAGGGGTCTCTGGGCCCGCTTCGAGCACACGCCCTTCGGTAGCGGGCGGCCCTATAGCCGTACTCAGCTGACGACCTTGCTGCGCGAGGCGAATTTCACCGTCAGCACTGTGAGTGACGCGCTGCACTTCCCTCCTGCCACGCGGCGATGGATGATGCGGCCCTGTCTCGCGCTCGAAGGCATGGGACGGCGGCTGTGGCCGGTCTTTTCCGGTGTTCTGGTGGTGGAAGCACAGAAGCGGCTTTATCAGGGACTGCCTGTTGCCCAGCGCTCGTCGCGCCGTGTTTTCGTTCCGGTTCTTGCGCCGCAAGGAACACCTGTCGGCGGGTTGCGGAAGGTACCGGCAGGAACCGGCAAGACAGATCGCAAAAACTAGTGTGGCGTCGAATTTCGGATTCCAACGCAAACTAGGACATTTACGCATCAAGCCCCGCAAAAACGTACAGTTGCTGCGGCCGACAAGTATTATCGGCCAAGGTTTTTCTCGACTTGGACGCAATGGCGGGATATGCCCCATCAGACCTTTAACATTGACCTTTTGGCGGAGCCAAAATCATGACCGATACGCAGAACCTTACCCGTCCCCAGCCCAAGGCAGGCCTGCTCGACATCGCGGCCTACGTACCCGGCAAGGAACATGTGGAAGGCGTCGCCAAGGTCTATAAGCTCTCGTCCAACGAAACGCCGATCGGTCCGAGCCCGCATGCCGTGGAAGCCTATCGACGCGCAGGCGAAAAACTGGAGCTTTATCCCGACGGGCAGGCGCTGGCTCTGCGGCAGGCGATTGCCGAAACGCAGGCGCTCAATTTAGCGAATATCATGTGCGGCAACGGCTCCGACGAACTGCTTGGGCTGCTCTGCCAGACCTATCTTGCTCCGGGCGATGAAACCATCATCACCGAACACGGATTTGCGGTTTATAAGATCCAGACCCTGGGTGCGGGTGCAACGCCGGTCACCGTCAAGGAGAAGAACGAGCGGATCGATGTGGACGCCATTCTGGCTGGCCTGTCGCCGCGCACGAAGATCGTCTTCATCGCCAATCCGGGCAATCCGACCGGGACCTATCTTCCTTTCGAGGAAGTCCGTCGCCTTCATGCCGGACTGCCCAAGCATGTGCTTCTTGTTCTCGATGCGGCCTATGCCGAATATGTGCGCCGCAACGACTACGAAGCAGGCCTTGAACTCGTTTCTTCCAACGAGAATGTCGTCATGACGCGCACCTTCTCGAAAATCCATGGGCTGCCGGGCCTGCGTATCGGCTGGATGTATGCGCCCCTGCACGTCATCGATGCCGTCAATCGCATTCGCGGACCGTTCAACATGAACTCGGCTGCCATTGCAGCAGGCGCTGCCGCTATCCGGGACCGCGCCCATGTTGACAAGTCGATCGCATATAATGAAAAATGGCTTGGCTGGCTGACCGAGGAGTTCACAAAGCTCGGACTTCGGGTAACACCTTCGGTCACGAATTTCCTGCTGATCCACTTTCCCGAAGATGCTGCGCATTCGGCGGACAAGGCTGACGAATGGCTTTCCAGACGCGGTTATATCCTGCGTCGCGTCGGCGGTTACGGCTTCCCCAATGCATTGCGCATTACGGTTGGACCGGAAGAAGCCAATCGCGGCGTCGTCGCCGCCCTGACCGAATTTTTGAAGTAAACCAATGTCCACGGTCCATTTCAACAAGATCGCCCTGGTCGGCATCGGCCTTATCGGTTCATCGCTCGCGCGCGTCATTCGACGTGAGAAGCTTGCCGATCACATCGCCATCGCCACGCGCAGCAGCGAAACGCTGAAGCGCGCTGAGGAACTGGGGCTCGGCGACAGCTACGCCACGGATAGCGCTGAGGCCGTCAAGGATGCCGATCTCGTCATCGTGTCTGTGCCGGTCGGCTCGTCAGGCACCGTCGCACGCCAGATCGCGGCAAATCTCAAACCCGGCGCCATCGTGACCGACGTTGGCTCCACCAAGGCGTCCGTGATTGCCCAGATGCAGCCGGAATTGCCCGACACCGTGCACTTCATTCCCGGCCACCCGCTGGCGGGAACGGAATATTCGGGCCCGGACGCGGGCTTTGCAGAGCTCTTCACCAATCGCTGGTGCATTCTGACGCCCCTGCCCGATACGGATGAAGCGGCGCTGGAAAAGCTGAGCGACTTCTGGAGCGCCTGCGGCTCGCGCCTTGATCGCATGGACCCGCAGCACCACGATCTGGTGCTGGCCATCGTCTCGCATCTGCCGCATATCATCGCCTACAATATCGTCGGTACGGCCAGCGATCTGGAACAGGTGACGAAATCGGAAGTCATCAAATATTCCGCTTCCGGTTTCCGCGATTTCACGCGTCTGGCCGCCTCCGACCCGACAATGTGGCGCGACGTGTGCCTGCACAACAAGGACGCGATCCTCGAAATGCTCGGGCGTTTTTCGGAAGACCTTGCCTCGCTGCAACGTTCGATCCGCTGGGGCGACGGTGAAGCACTGTTCGACCTTTTCACGCGCACACGCGCCGTGCGGCGCGGCATCATTGATGCGGGACAGGAAGTTGATGCGCCGGACTTTGGCCGTCAGGCTGCGACGCGCGCATAGGGCAGCACAACTGCCCTACTCCCTTACTGCCTTATTCCGCTGCTCCCTTAAAGAGCAGGCAACCGCCCAAGTGGAATGAATCCGGCGCTGACCTTGCCCTTGCGAACGGCAATTTCCATCACGGGATTACCGTTTTCGTCTTTCGGCATGGCCGAGAGAGCAAACAGCACGGTGGCTATATTGCCGCCCTGCTCGGGAAACACCGTCTGCCCCGCCTGTGCCAGCGATTGCGGGTTGACCAGCGTCAGCTTCACATCCGCATTGATCAGCCCGTCCGCATCGATGGAAAACGGTCCTGCAACGGAAACCATGGCTCCATTGGGCATGGACAGGAAAGCCTGATTGACAGTGCCGGAATGCCCGCGCAGCCGTTGATGAAACGGTGCGTCGCTCCTCACCAGCAGGGTTGCGGCATCGGACACATCGATATCTGCCACGCCGTCGACTTCAGGGCTGGTGGCATTGCCTATCGCCGCCTTGGCGAGCTTCAATCCGGCAAAGCGGCCATTGAGCTTCAGGGCTCCATCCGCTTCGCTCATGCGGAAATCCATCTGCTCGAGCGTGCTGAGCGGTTCTGTCGTCGTGGTTTCCGTGCGCAGACCAACCGCGACTTCGCGCGCGGCCAGTTCGATTTCGGTCGGCAAAGGACGCGCCAGCCGGGTGTTGGAGGTAAATTTGCTCCAGTTCACTTCCAGCGGCGCCAGCCCCGGAAATTCGATGAAGGCGGGGCCCGTCAGGTCATTCGACAGGGAACGCGGTGCATAGACAGGAGAGCCGGAGGTAAACCGCCCGGCGCGGAACGACAGGCCTTCGGAGGGGCGCTGCCATGAAATACTGTCGCAGATGACATTGACGCGCAGCGGATAACCGCCCATGCGCAGGTCTTCGCATTTCACGCCGACACCCTGAGCGGCAAGCCTGGCCATGTCAGCCTTGGCTCGTGCTTCAAGCTTGTTTGCAATATAGAACCAGCCCGCCGTATAGCCAGCAACCAGGACAACAAGAATGACGAGGAGCGTTATAGGACGCTTTCTGGCTTTCGGTGCGTTCATTCCAGTATGCGCCATTTCAAAAGCCTTATTTATCAGTCAGTTGTTTCGAGGAACCCGCGCCGGATTCGGGCTAGATCCCAAATCTCGTCAACATTGTGCTCCTCTCGACTGGTGGCCATATTATGGCAGGATTGTGCCTTGTGAAGGGAAGAGGAAGAAAAATCGAGAGATATCCGATGATTACTGGTGGAAATCGACACGCGTCAGAGTGCGTTTCAATCTGATTGAATGAGGTTGGCGCTCTTCCTATCTATTTTGACGCGCATCTTTTCCGAAAATCATTTCACACTTTTCGTGATGCGCTCTAATCATTAGAGCTTGAATCAAAAGCGGCAGGCGATTTGCAGACCGGCCTGGCGACTTCTGGTACAGGCTCTTATTGGCACCCCCATGGCCACGGCTCTCGATGACAGGCAAATGAACGATTTCTGGGTTTTCGGCTATGGATCGCTGATGTGGCGACCGGGCTTTGCGCATGTGGAAACGGTCCGCGCACGTCTTTATGGCTACAGGCGCAGCCTTTGCATCTATTCGCATGTCCACCGCGGAACACCGGACCATCCCGGCCTGGTGCTGGGGCTGGATGCCGGCGGCTCGTGCCTCGGTATCGCCTTTCGCGTGCCCGGCGACATGACCGGCGAAGTGATGACCTATCTGCGTGAACGTGAAATGTCGAACCACGTTTATCACGAGAAGCATCTCCGTCTGCGTCTCGCCGACGGTCGCAGTGTCGATGCGGTCACCTATGTAGCGGACCGCCATCACATCCAGTATGCCGGTTCGCTTTCAGCCGAGAACGCGGCGGCAATCGTCGCGTCCGCCCGCGGCGATTCAGGTGCCAATGTGGATTATGTCGCCAATACGCTCCAGCATCTGCGCAATATGCGCGTGCGCGACCACTGGCTGGAACACGTCAACGATCTAATACACCGCAATATCAACGAGAATTCGACGATTTAAGCGGCTGCAAGCCGGCACAACGCTCCTCAAAAATTCCCGCGCTCAGGTTCTCAGCCCTTGTTCTTGACCGACGCAACCGCTACATCTCCGCCAATTGCCAAGGAGGCCCCCATGATCGCATTGTTCCGCACCATTGATCTGGCGCTTGATATCTATACCTATATCATTATTGCGAGCGCCATTTTCTCATGGCTCTATGCGTTCAATGTCGTCAATTCCGGCAACCGGTTCGTGGCGTCGATCGGGGAGTTTCTCTATAAGGTAACGGAACCCGTCTTGCGGCCGATCCGCAATCTTCTGCCCAATCTGGGCGGCATCGATATTTCACCGATCATCCTGCTGCTGATCATCTTCTTCATCCGCCAGTTCATGTGGACGACGCTGCTGCCGCTCTTCCTTTAAACACGCCTCCCGAAAAGTGGGAGCCGGAAGCTGGCACGAATGAACGATCAGTACAAATACAAAAGCGCCCGGACATTGCCGGGCGCTTTTGCTTAGACGGGTCGAGAAGCTGCCGCTTACTTGTTCTTGGCGCGTTCGATAGCTTCGACGATGAACTTGCGTGCGTAATCTTCGTCACCCCAGTCACCGATCTTCACCCACTTGCCGGGTTCCAGATCCTTGTAGTGTTCGAAGAAGTGCGCGATCTGCTTCAGAGTGATCTCCGGCATATCGGTATAGTCGTGAATCTTCTCATAGCGGCGCGTCAGGTGCGGCGACGGCACGGCGATGATCTTCTCGTCCTTGCCGGAATTGTCTTCCATGACCAGAACGCCGATCGGGCGAACATTGATCACGCAGCCGGGAACCAGCGGGCGGGTGTTGCAGACGAGAACGTCGATCGGATCGCCATCTTCCGAAAGCGTATGCGGCACGAAGCCGTAATTGCCCGGATAGGTCATTGGCGTGTAGAGGAAGCGGTCGACGATGAGGGCGCCGGCCTTCTTGTCCATCTCGTACTTGATCGGCTGGCCGCCGACAGGCACTTCAATGATGACGTTGACGTCTTCAGGAGGATTGGAGCCGATGGAGATGGCATCAATATTCATGATGTGTCCTTTCGTGTCGGGCTCTGATAACGGGTTTCAAGGTTGCACGCAAGAAAAACGAAAGTTCTAGAAAACGCGGCGAATTGTCGTTCTCGCAACGCAATTGAACGTGATCAGGCCGTTAACATGGTGTGAAGGTTAAACGCCGAGCTCGTTCAGTCGTTGAACGGCGGTCGGCGGCATCGGGGGAGGATTTGGATCGCGGCTGGCGGCGAGCAGAAATTCGTCGCAGGCCGTTTCCGTCGTTTCGATCAACCTCTTGAGGAATTCCTCTTTCGGCAGGCCCGGCGGAATGGGTGGCAGGATACGGGCCCGAACGGTTCCGGGATAACGCAGGAACTTGCGGCGTGGCCAGTAGAGGCCCGCATTGTGCGCGATCGGAACAACCGGAATATTGAGCGCCTCATAGAGATGAACGATGCCGTATTTGTATTGCGGCGGAGCGCCCGGCGCCCGGCGCGTTCCCTCGGGATAAATGAGGATTTGGCGGCCGTCCGCAATCGCCTTTTCCGCCCCCTTGGTGATGGAGTGTAGCGCCTTGACGCGGGAGCCCCGGTCAACCGGAATCATCTGCATCTTGGCGATATACCAGCCGAAAAGCGGAATACGCATCAGTTCCCGCTTCAGGATCAGCACCGGATCGTCGAGATAGGGTAGGAAAGCATAAGTATCCCAGGCAGATTGATGCTTCGGCGCGCAGATATAGGCGCCTTCGGGAATGTTCTCCAATCCCTCGACGACACAGTCCGTACCGACGATATGCTTTTGAAGCCAGAGATTGACCCGTGCCCACAGCTTCGGCACGATCCAGGCCTTCTTGCGGGGCAACAGGAAATAAAAGGGCGTATAGACGATCATCTGAACAAGTGTGCAGATATAAAACGCCGCATTGAACAGGATTGAGCGCAGGTAGAGAAGCATCAGTCGGCGGAGACCCTGGCTAAAGCATTTTCGTTTCCGGGTTCCGGCAAACGATCACGCGCGAATTCTGGACTTTCTTCAGAAAGTGACGGCACCGATATATCAGGAAGATCGGCCATTTCCATCAGGAAATCGTATTCCGTGGGCGAGATCAGTTTGCCGCCGTCGCGCTTTGCTGGGGCTGCGTTCCAAACAACTCGCTTGCACCCACACGCACTACGGCGCCCAGATACTTCACATATTCGATGAACAGCACGCGCAACGTGTCGCCTTCGGCAACCCAGCTGTGTTCGCGACGTTCCCCGTTCACCACCGGATAGGGAATGAATTCCACATCCTTCATGAGATAGGACATCTCCAGCGTGCTGCGCGGAATATGATAATTATTGGTGACCAGGATCACCCGGCGATAATTGTTTGTGCGAATCCAGCGTTCACTTTCCGCGGCATTGCCGATGGTGTTGAGCGCCGACCGGTCGAGATCGACGCAGCAGTCGAACAGGCTCTGGTCGGCATGTGTCGCGCGCTGCAGCACCTTTTCGTTGGTCGATGGATGAACGCCGCTGATCAGAAGCCGCTTTCCGCGCTTGTCTTTCAGAAGATTGACCGCAGCCTGAATTCTGGACTGGCCACCGGTCAAAACGATGATCGCATCGGCAGGCTCATCAATGGCCGGAGGCTGCATGCTGGTGACCTTTTCACCGAACGCGACGAAGCCGACGAGAAACGCCAGAAGAATGACAAACAGAACGATGGAAACCGGCTGAAAACGTCTGAACATGCGCATCATGACAGACCATAGGAAATTGCCGGACGCAAGTGCAAAGGATTGGAGGGAAACGTCGTTCCGGCGGCGGCGCCAGACCACATTGCCTGTAGAGAGCCTGTTTGCTGTCTGCCTCTGTGCCACTGCATCGTCACTCGACCGGTGCCCGCCCGATAGCGCTTGCGGGATTCGCGTACCATCTCTCCTTCCATCATAGCCAGCATTGCGGCGAGAAGTCGGAGAAGCGGATGAAAATCTCGTCCTGAAAGCGCCCGTGGCGGAAAAGGTCTTCATTCGGAGCGCACTCCCGGACCGTCCATGGTTGCAAGCTGGCGGATCACCGTCAGGCGACTGGTCAGCATGGTCAGGAAACTGACCAGAATGATGATGACGGCAGCACCGATATAGCCGCTGCGCCCGATAGCGAAATTGCCGAACATGGCAGCCGCCTGGTCGCCTTCAGGCGTTGCCATATGGCTCGACGCCCACCAGGAAAAGACCAGAAATACCAGCATCGCGGCTGCACCGCCGCACAGCGCACCCTTCAAGGCAGTGCGGAAGAAATGCCATTCGAACTCGCGCGCCACGAATTTCGATTCCGCACCGATGAAATGCAGCACTTCGATAATGTGGCCGTTGCCCGACATTGCGCCGCGCGTGGCGAAGATCACGGTCAGTACCGTCGCCGCGATCACGAGCGAGAGAACACCGGTCCCGACGAACACCGTCGTATGCGCCATGGAGACAAGCCTGTCGACCCAGGTGCGATGGTCGTCGAAGGTTGCAGCCGGAATGGCGCGCGTGATTTCAGCGCGCATGGTTTCAAAGTCAGGCGGTGCATTTTCATCGATGGTAACGACGACAAGGCGCGGCACAGGCAGTTCATCGATGTTGAGACCACTGCCGAGCCATGGTTCGAGCAGCCGTGCAGTCGCATCCTTATCGATAATGCTCGCGCCTTTGACGCCAGCAAAACCGCGTGCGATCTCGCTCGCCTGGGTCAGCGCCTTTTCCATGTCCTGGCCATCGACAGGCCGTATCTGGATCGTAGCTTCGCGTGCGATCTGGCTCTGCCAGGCTGCAGCCGAAGCGCGAACGAGCGTCACACCGCCCATCGTCAGACATGCCAGAAAGGTCATGATGGCGATCACAATGACAAGCGCGGTGCCCGTAACGCTGCCATCGGGAACGATGGGACTTGGCCCCTGACGCTTCCGGCGCTTGCCGATACGCACAAGCAGCATGTCCTTGAGGTCTTCCAAACGGACCCGGACATCATCCAGCTTGCGTTGCAAGGCGTTCTTTGCATCAATCATAGATGTCAAGCCGCCCATGTTCGAGGATCATGCGCCGCGCATCGACCTGATCCATCAGGGAAAGATCGTGGGTCGCTATAATGACAGCGGTACCCGAACGGTTCAGTTCGGTAAAAAGGCGCAGAAGACGCTTTGCAAGCGGCGGATCGACATTGCCGGTCGGTTCGTCCGCGAGAAGCAGTTCCGGCTGGTCGATCAGGGCCCGGGCAATTGCGGCACGCTGCTTCTCGCCGCCTGAAAGGACCGGCGGAAGTACATTCATGCGATCGCCCAGCCCAACCCAGTGCAGAAGCTCTTCCACCTCATGTCGGTAGGTCGCCTCTTCCTTCCCGCGCACGCGCAACGGAAGCGCCACATTCTCATAGGTCGTCATGTGGTCGAGCAGGCGAAAATCCTGAAACACGATACCGATGCGGCGGCGCAAAAGCGGAACTTCCGCATGATTGAGCCGCGCAACATCCTTGCCGAAAATATTGATAAGGCCGCGCGTCGGCTTCAGCGCCATGAAGAGAAGGCGCATGAGCGATGTTTTTCCCGCCCCGGAAGGGCCGGTCAGGAACTGGAATGAACGCGGCGGAATATGGAAACTGACATCGCGCAGGATTTCAGGACCCATTCCATATCGCAGGCCGACATTCTCGAAACGTATCACCGGGCTGTTTCTCTTCAATTGTCCGCGCGCTGAAGGATGCACGGATGACATCGATATCGGATCGACCTTTATCCTCTATGGTTAATGTTGCGTTAATTCAGCCCGAACGAGCCTTAAAAAATGCGTGACCGTTGCATCGGCCATGAAGCATTAACCATTATGAGCCAGTGTATAACACCGGTCGAAGGGGCGAAAACGCAAAGGAAGATGTCGTCATGATGGCGAAACGACCATCAACAGCGCAGATGTCGCGTACGCCTTCGCGTGAAAGCCATCCCGCGGCGTGGTTTGCCGCCGGTCGCGGTCCCGTCGAGGATGCCGAATTCGAAACCATCGTCCCGGTTTCGCCTCGCCGAAAATTCCCCTTCCCCGTCATCGCACAAAAGCCGCCCGCTTCGCGGCAGTTCCTGTCGGAAACCCGTCCGGCCAGCGAATGGCCGGGGTTCGGATATTGGGTTCTCGTCGCTCTCTGCGCGACAACCGCTTTCTGGATTGCAGGCGGATATACGCTGCTTGCCGACAAGCCCGCTTCCGGCGGACAATCGATGCTGCCGCTGGTTTCGGCACTTCAGCTGACCGATCTCAAAACCAATATGCGTGAGAACAGCGATATTCTCAGCGTTGGGGGCCGCATCCAGAACACCACATCGGAAGAACGCCCTGCTCCCCCGCTGATCGTCATGATTACCTATAGCGACGGCAGCAAACGCGAACGCCGTATGGCTTCGGGAGAAACGATGCTGAAACCGGGCGAATCTATCGATTTCGAGACGATGCTGCCAGCCCTGCGTGGCACCATCGAAAAAGTCGACGTTCGGCTGGCGGACCGGGCTTAGCAGGCGCGGCCCATACAACCCCGATCTGACTTGTTTGCTACTGCCAGCAGCCGAGATTGCGGCCCTTGAGATTGTGCGAGTCGATCTCGACCACAAGGCGCGGATCTTCACGCAGGAGGGCCAATGTCGTGCGCTGTTTGAGATCGATCTTCTGCCAGCCTGCACATTCAGTCGGCATGGGGGTACTGTCGATTTTCACTTTTTCCGTCCATGCCGTCGCCGTGCAGCCGGACAGGGCCGCAACGATCGGAACGACTTTGGCCGCCCCTGAAACGAGCCTTTGCGCTTTCGTCCCACGATGAGTGTTCAAGGCTGACAACTCCAATCTGCCCCGCGAAACCACCCGCCAAGCGCTTCTGCGCTGGAGAGCGTCGCCCGTTCGACCTCCGTGCTTATAACGTGCCGCACCCCCGTTCCGCAATATAGCCGGACGGGTTTGACGGCTTTAAAAAAGTCCGGTCGAGCACGGTTGAATGTCCGGGGAAACCCGGTTTAGAACAGATATAAAAGCAAATTCGAATATAAGAAGAATAGCCCTCCTGTTTACTGGAACGACAGGACAAATCCACAGAAAACAAACGCTGAAATTCAAGTTAAACATTATTGTTGAAAGAAAAAGGGGATTATATGCTTCTTGCTAAATGATTCGCATGCAGCAGTTTCACTACACCAACCCTGGGGATTTCCATGCTGAACAAATTATCGGCTGAATTTTTCGGCACATTCTGGCTCGTTTTCGGAGGCTGCGGCAGCGCAGTCCTCGCTGCGGCCTTTCCTGAACTGGGCATTGGCTTTCTTGGCGTTGCCTTCGCCTTCGGTCTGACGGTGCTTACCATGGCCTATGCCGTTGGCGGCATTTCCGGCGGCCATTTCAATCCCGCCGTCTCGTTGGGACTCATGGTGGCGGGCCGTCTCCCGGCCAAAGACCTTATCCCTTACTGGGTTGCGCAGGTTCTGGGCGCCATCGCGGCTGCGGCCGTACTCTTCCTGATCGCTTCCGGCAAGGACGGCTTCACCGCCGGAGGATTTGCTTCGAACGGTTATGCCGAGCTTTCGCCCGGCGGCTACAGCATGATGGCGGCGCTACTTATCGAAATCGTCCTGACTGCCTTCTTCCTCATCATCATTCTGGGTTCCACCTCGTCGCTGGCACCGGCTGGCTTTGCTCCGATTGCCATCGGTCTGGGCTTGACCCTGATCCACCTGATTTCGATCCCGGTCACCAATACGTCCGTCAACCCGGCTCGTTCGACGGGTGTAGCTCTGTTTGCCGAAACGGCAGCACTCGGTCAGCTTTGGCTGTTCTGGGTTGCACCGCTGATCGGCGCTGCCATTGGCGCGATCATCTGGAAGGGCCTGCTCGGCAAGGATTGATCCGAAACGACAACCCTCAACAACAAGGAAAGGCCGGTTCAAACCGGCCTTTTCTGCTTTCAGGCCGCACCGCAATTTTCCGGTTCCTGCCTTACAAAATAGTTCACAAAAGTGGTTCCGATCATGGGAAGGATGCTGTAAGTAACGTCTATCTTCTTGTTGTCCCGCATTGTCCAACACAAGATCGCTTCGCACTTTTGCTGGAAATGCTTCAGATATTATGAGCAATGTCCCCCACAACCGACGCTTCTTCTGCTGATCGTTACGCAGCGTTCCGGCACTCTGCCTTCAAAAAATATTGGGGCGCCCGTTTCCTGAGCGCTTTTGCAGTCCAGATCGTAAGTGTGTCTGTGGGTTGGCAGATCTATGATCTGACCCGCGACGCCTTCAATCTGGGCATGGTCGGGCTGGTGCAGTTTCTGCCGTCGCTGCTGCTCGTTCTGGTGACCGGCGCCGCCGCCGACCGTTTTGGCAGACGCTTCATCATGGGTCTTTCGCTCATCCTGGAAAGCGTCGTGACGGCATTGCTGCTCGGTCTGACACTCGCAGGTCTGTTTGAGCCCCTTACCGTCTTTGCGGCACTTACACTTTTTGGCGTGGCGCGTGCGTTTCTCGGACCATCCTCAGCTTCGCTCGTGGTCAACCTCGTGCCGACGGAGGATTTCGCCAACGCCGTTTCGTGGAACTCATCCGCATGGCAGGTGGCTACCATTGTCGGTCCGGTCGCAGGCGGCCTGCTCTACGGCATTTCGCCGGTGGCGGCCTACTCGGTCGCAACTGTCTTTCTGCTCATCGGTTCGGTTCTGATCTTCTCCATCCCCAAGCCGAAGCAGCACACGCTCGCCGAACAACGGTCGCTGACGAGCATGCTGGCCGGGTTCCGCTACATCTGGAAGGAAAAGATAGTCCTCGGCGCGATTTCCCTTGACCTCTTCGCCGTTCTCCTCGGCGGGACAGTGGCACTGCTGCCGATTTATGCGCGCGATATCCTCGATCTGGGGCCATGGGGGCTTGGATTGCTGCGCTCCGCTCCCGGTATTGGCGCTGTTCTGACCGCCATCTGGCTGGCCGGACACCCGATCCGCGATCATGCCGGCCGGGTGATGTTCGTCTTTGTCGGCCTCTTCGGCTTCTTCAATATTATTTTCGGCGTTTCTACCCTGACATGGCTGTCGGTCGTTGCCCTTGCGCTCGCGGGCGCTGCTGACATGATCAGCGTCTATATCCGGGAAACGCTGATGCAGTTATGGACGCCAGATCATGTGCGTGGCCGCGTCAATGCGGTCAATATGGTCTTTGTCGGCGCGTCGAACGAACTGGGTGAATTCCGCGCTGGTCTGATGGCCGCGGCCATCGGCGCCGTTCCCGCCGTTGTCATCGGCGGACTGGGATCGATCGCCGTTGCCATCGCCTGGGCTGCAATGTTCCCGCAACTGCGTAAGGCCCGGCACCTGCAAGGCCGGACCTGATCATTTGAAATACCGGGAGTTTCAGGAGGCGGAGGTGCTCCGGTTCGCCTTGTCCATGCGATCCTCTATGGCATTCCGGTCATCTTGCCGGATGCCGACCAGTTCGGCCACCCGCCACATCACGTCTGCCTCGACTTCGCTCACCTTGCCGTCGGCATAAACCATTTCCCACATCAGGCCGATCAGGTCGAGACGAGCCTGATAGTCGAGCTGCCGCTTGAGGACAGACGTGAAATCCGACAGATCAATTGCTTCCTGATCGGCTTTTTCGGCTGCACGGATCAGCCGCTTGAGACTGTCGCCCTTCAGACCATATTTCAGCGACAACATTGAAGAGAGCTTCTTGCGCTCGCTTTCTCGCGTTTCACCGTCAGCATCCATGATGTGATAAAGCAGGGCGGCGGCGGCCAGTCGCGGGTCGTCATTGGAAAATTTTTCATTCCGGTCACGAAAACCGCTGGCCGGAAGTTCTTTTAGAAAATCCAGAAGACGATCGAACATTCAACCTCGCTGCCACATTCAGAGCGTGCCGACCGTATCGGCGGCGTTGGCATAATTCATCAGCAAGACTGAAGGTAACGGGCTGGATACGCCGCGCAAGGCGCTAAACGGCCTATACAACCGTTTAGCGTCCAAGAGTTGCGCTGCGTTGTTTTTCGGCAACGATTAGAGGGGCAGAATCAGAATAGCCGCAATCCGCTCTGCGCCTTTTGAGCAGTTTGGCCTTCATCGACGCCCGGGTCATCCACCACGATATGCGCGTGATGCTGCCCATCCTCTGAATCAGTTGCGCCGGTAACATCCACAGGCACAGGTGGCTTCATCTCGCCGAGCTTGGGTGCAGGAGGCACTGGGGGCGCTTTGACCGGCTCGGCTGCTGGCACGATAACCACAGCCTCCTCGACATCGCGAACGACCGGTGTGTTTTCGGCATGCACCGCGGCTGCCGTGACGTCGGTTTTTTCCCCCGGCTCTGCCAGAACGATCTGATTGACCGGTTTGTTTTCCACCGGTCCCTTGATTTCGGGTTTCTCCGCCTCGATAACCGGGGCCAGTTCCACCACAGGAACCTTCCACTCGAAACTGTTCAGCCGTCCGGTAACAGGTGATACCGGCGACCATTGTTCGGAAACATAGCCATCGGCAGTCCAGGCCGGATCGCGCGGTGCCTTGATGGCGCGCGCCAGCCATTCACGAACCTTGCCCTGATCGCCGGTTTCAGCTTCTTCGATGTCAGCAAGCAGCAGATAGGCGCTTTCGCGCGGCGAAGCGCGCAGAACCTGCTCTGCATTTTCGCGGGCAAGACGATAATCACCCGCCTCGTAAGCCGCACGCGCCAGGGCAAGACTGCCCTCGGCATTGTTGGAGCGCAACGATACGAGATGCTTGGCACGCTTCAGGCGATCCTGTGCCGTATCACCGGATCGGGCATAGACATAGGTTGAGGCAATGTCAGGATGCGGAAACCGTTTCCATGCCGCTTCCAGAATTTTAGAGCCTTTCCGGATATCACCATCGGAAAATAGCGCACGCGCAGCAACCACGGCGGCGGGAACCAGATCGGGTGCGAGCTTGTTCGCCTCCAGCGCAAGCGTCCGCGCCTGCGCATGGTCGACATCAACGACCGCCATTGCCTTGGCAGTCAAAAGCGCGGCGCGCTCCTTCTTCACCACATCCTTGCTATGGCTGAGCGCCTGCTTGCGTGCATCGACAAGCTTCAGTGCAGCGTCCCAGTCGCCCTCGGCACAAAGCTGACCCATCACGGCCGACGAAGCCCATTCGAGTTGCGGGGCCTGGGCGGCGGCTTCGGCGGCATAATGCCGGGCGGCATCGCGAGCGCCCACGCGCTGGGCTTCGATATAAAGTCCACGCAAGCCGAGCAGCCGGGTCTCGGGATCGTCCACCATCGCCTCGAAACCCTTGCGGGCATCTTCCGTGCGCCCTTCGAGCATGGCCGTCTGTGCTTCCAGAAGCTTTATCAGCGGCTCCTGATCGGAACTCAACAACTGGCCTGCCTGCTTCGTCATGCGGCGCGCGGCTTCCGCATCGCCGGCGCCGGCTGCGATCAGTCCGGTCGAAAGCGATTGATAGCCCCGGTCACGCTTGCGCGCCCGAAAATGACGGCGCAGCGTGTAAGGGGACTGTATGATGCTCTTGACCAGCCACCACAGGATGAGGATGGCCGCAACGATGGCAACGATCCCCGCAACGGCGGTAATCAGCGGCACATTGTAGTGGTTGCCCGCGAAAGTGACATCGAGTTCGCCCGGACGGTCCGCAAGCCAGGCAAAGCCGAAGCCAAGGGCAGCAACGATGACGAGATAGAACAGGACCCGCAGCATTGGCTCGTCTCCTATTGGCCGGAAGAGGCCGGAGCCCCGCCGGTTTCATCTGCGGACGCCTTGGGTTTCAAGCTGTCGGCAACAAGTCGCTGCACAAGCGCATCGGCATCACGCCGCGCCCGCATCTGATCGGCAAATTCCTGCGAAGTCGCCTTGGCATCGGCAGGCAACTGTTCCCACTCGGTGAGCGCGCGCTCCAGATCCCCAGCCTGAAGGGCAGCTTCCATTCGGGCAGTAATCGGGCCGACGCCGGTGCCGCTGACATTGCCAGCAACAGGGCGCACGCTGACCAATCCTCTGGCGCTGACGACAAGCTGATCCCAAATCCCGGCGTCTGGAGGCAGCTTGTTCTCTGTTGCAACAATCCGGTTTGCGACGGCACCGAACCACGCGTTCAGGTCTGCAACAGTCGGGACGCCCTTGTCGGCGTGGGCACGCAACTGTTCGAGGGAGGCTTCATCCGGTGCAATCGACGCATAGGTGTCGAGTTCCGCCTTGAACGAACCGCCGCGATCGATCGCCATTTTCAACGCGTTGGCTGCTATCAGCACCGTAGCATCCGGTTGTCGGGAAGCCTGAGTGACCTTTTCCTGCAAGGAAGTCAGTTTCGATTCGAGCGATGAAATCGTGCCGGTATTTCCCGTAACTCCGGCTGTCGCCTCATCGGCCCTGTTTTGCGCTGCTGAAAGCTTGGTTTCCAGCGCGTCGAGTCGCTCGGCCAAAGCAGTAGTATCAGTTGCGGCTTGCTGGCCAGTTTCTTTCGGCAAGGCCGCTATCTGCTGCTGGAGATCGGCAAAGGAACCTGCAACCGCCTCCGCCTTGATTTCGGCTGCCTGCACGTTCTTTTCCAGAGCTGCAAGCTGCGCGCGGCTTGCATCGTCAAGTGGCGCCGGTTCCGGATTGCTCCGCAGATCGGCGATCTGCTGTTCCATATGCGCCAGCTGTTCCGCCGTCACTTTCGCCCCCGGAGAGGGGATAACATTGCCCCATTGCAGGGCCAGCAGACCGCCAAGCCCGATCACGCCGCCTGCAATACCGGCAAGGAGGTGTGAGGCCCCCGCGCCGTTCTTTTGTGCAGGCTGCTGGGGTTCTGGTTTCACACCCGACATAAAGGGCGGTTTCGCATATGCCACACTCTCAGGCTTTTCCGTCTTCACGGTCTTTTCGGCGGTTGACGATTCCGCCTTGGGTGGGACGGGCTTTACAGCTTCCGGCTTCGGGCTCTCGGATTTTGAAAAATTTCCCACCGGCTCCGCGTCTGGCGTTGCCTTCGCTGGTTCGTCAACCCGCTTCACATCCGAGGGATCGAGATTGATCGTCACGGGATTACGGGCCGATTTGGAATGTCGCGGAGTGCCGGGTTTCGCCATGGATCCTCTCGAAAGTGCCGATTGGTTGACTCAAACTCTAGCAGATAAAATCGCCAGATGAAGGAAGGTTGCGCCAAAATGAGTCAAAGTTTGGCAAACAGCCGGAAAAGTCCTTCTTCATCGGGATGGTCCGCAACAAGCGCATTTGCCCGCCAGACCGGCGGCAATCGGCCAGCTACACGGGCCGAAATGCACAGGAATCGTGTTTTCTCGTCAAAAGGCGGTTCGATTTCGCGCATCGCAGCCACGAGGCTCGTCGCTGCAACACCGGAATAGAGCATGACTGCGGCAAAAGGCGTGTCGCCCAGCGCATTTCGAAGTGCCACGCTCGTATAAGCGATCGCCTCGGTGTCGTAGACATCGACGGCATGCATATCAAGTTTCGCAGCCTTCATTTCGTCTTCAAAAACCGGCTGGCGCACCCTTCCGGCGAGATAAAGGATACGGGCCTGTTCGGGAAGTTCGCGCTGCATGGTCGCCGCAAGCCGAACCGCATCGCCGCCGCCGTCGATAACGTGGCCGAAACCGGCCTTCCGTGCGGCCTGTGCCGTTCCCTGCCCCACGGCAAAGAGCGGCAAGCCAAGAAACGGCTTCAGCCGTTCCATATCCAGATGGCGAAAGGCATTGGCGCTCGTCACTGTCAAAGCCGCAAATGAGCCTTCGGGGAAAGCGAAGGAAAGCGCAATGGTCCGGCTCAGCGGAAGCAGAACCGGTTCATAGCCCCCAGACACCAGTCTTGCGGCGGTCTCAGAGCCAGCTGGCTGTGGCCGCGTCACCAGAACACGGCCGAGCGAAATGGCGTGCGCCCGCCCCGTCAAGTCTACTCCCAGCCTTCAAAGAATTGCGGACCCGCCTTGGCGCGTATCCGCTCTGCGGCTTCCCTACCCAGTGCGGCGGCATTCGATACCAGACCCTCAGCCCTTATCTCATGCGCCTCAGACCCGTCCGGCTTCAGGATCATGCCGTGGAATGAAACCCTATCGCCGTCCACGGTTGCAAGACCCGCTATCGGCGTGCGGCAGGACCCGTCAAGGGCAGCCAGAAACGCCCGTTCACAGGCAAGGGCTATGCCTGTTTCGCGATGTGCGAGAGGCGCCAGCAGCGCATCGATGCGTGTATCCCCGATACGGGTCTCGATCCCGATGGCGCCCTGTCCCGGTGCGGGCGGAAAGCTTTCCGGATCGACCAGATCGGTAATGACGTCACCAAGGCCCAGACGCCGCAACCCAGCGCAGGCAAGAAACGTCCCGTCGACTTCGCCGGCTTCCAGCTTGCGCAGACGGGTATCGACATTGCCGCGAAAGATCACCACTTGTATGTCGGGTCGAAGGCGACGGATCAGGGCCTGACGACGCAATGATGACGATCCGACCGTCGCACCTTGCGGCAGGTCGAGAAGCCGAGAGGCCGTGCGGCCGATAAAGGCATCGCGCGGATCTTCGCGCTCGAGGAAAACGGAAAGATGAAGACCATCCGGCAGGACCGTCGGCATATCCTTGGTCGAATGGACGGCGAGATCGATTCGCCCGTCCGTCAGCGCCTGCTCGATTTCTTCGGTGAAAAGCCCCTTGCCGCCGATTTCGGAAAGCGCGCGATCCTGAATGCGGTCGCCCGCCGTCGACATGGGAACGATTTCTATGGCTTCTTCCGGAAGACCATGTGCCTCCATCAGGCGGCGACGCGTCTCGTAAGCCTGGGCGAGAGCAAGCTTGCTGCCCCGCGTGCCTATCTTCAACGTGCCATTCTTCAAGGATGCTGTTTGCATATTGCGTCGTCCATGGTACCGGATTTTTCAATGAATTATGAGACAGGCAGGGTCTAACCGCAAATGCGCATTCTTGGAATAGAAACAAGTTGCGACGAAACAGCCGCCGCAATCGTCGAACGCGGCGATCGGGGCGAAGGACGGATTCTGTCCAACGTGGTTTTGAGCCAGATCGCCGAGCACGAGCCCTATGGCGGCGTGGTGCCGGAGATTGCCGCCCGCGCTCACGTGGAAGCGCTGGACAGGCTGGTGGAACGGGCGTTGGACGATGCTGGCATGAAGCTTGCCGATGTCCATGCAGTGGCAGCCACGGCAGGACCGGGACTGATCGGCGGGCTGATCGTCGGACTGATGACTGCCAAGGCGCTGGCCATGGCTGCGCAGAAGCCGTTTTATGCCGTCAACCATCTGGAAGGCCACGCCCTGACGGCGCGTCTCACCGATGGCCTGGCTTTTCCCTATCTGCTGCTGCTCGTTTCCGGCGGTCACACGCAGATGGTTCTGGTACGCGGCATTGGCGATTACGAACGCCTTGGCACCACGATTGATGACGCACTCGGCGAAGCCTTCGACAAGACGGCAAAGCTTCTGGGCCTACCCTATCCCGGCGGCCCGGCAGTTGAACGCATGGCGCTTCAGGGCGATCCGAAGCGATTCGTACTGCCACGACCGTTGAAAGGTGAAGCACGGCTCGATTTTTCCTTCTCCGGCCTCAAGACTGCCGTGCGTCAGACGGCGACAGAGCTGGTGCCGTTGTCGGATCAGGACGTGGCCGATATTTGCGCTTCTTTTCAGGCTGCGGTTGCCGACACGCTGTCCGACCGGGTGGGCCGATCGCTGGAACGTTTCAGAAATGAATTTCCCGATTGTGAAACACCGGCGCTCGTGGTCGCTGGCGGGGTTGCAGCCAACAAGACGTTGCGAGCCGCGCTGGAAAGTCTTTGTGCCCGGCACGGTTTCAGCTTCGTCGCGCCGCCGCTCGATCTGTGCACCGACAATGCCGCAATGATCGCCTGGGCTGGTGCCGAGCGGGCCGCAACCGAAGCGCCCGATAGGCTTGATCTCGCGCCGCGCTCACGCTGGCCGCTTGATGAGAAATCAGCTCCGCTGATCGGCACCGGACGACGCGGAGCGAAGGCATGAGCGGGCGGGGCATGAGCGGTCAGAGCATAAGCGGAAAAACCAGCAAGATAGCCATTCTGGGCGGCGGCGCCTGGGGCACGGCCCTTGCGGCCATGACAAGCACCAGCGGCCACGACACATGGCTTTATGCCCGCGACGACGAGACGGTCGAGGCCATCAACCGGACCCAGCGCAATCCGCGCTATCTGGGCGAAATCGCGCTTCCCATCGCTATTCAAGCAAGCACGGATGTTACCGCGGTCATAGATGGTGCGGATGCCGTTCTGGCAGTCATTCCTGCCCAGGCCATGCGCACCGGGCTTTCGCAATTGAGCAGCCTCATTCCGCAAACAGCGCCCGTCGTGCTTTGCGCCAAGGGGATAGAACGCGCCACCGGGCGGCTGATGTCGGAAGTGGTGGCCGAGGTTCTCCCGGACCACCGGATTGCCGCACTCTCCGGTCCAAGCTTTGCGACGGATGTTGCCCGAGGGCTTCCAACCGCCGTGACGGTTGCCTGCGAGGATGCGGCGATTGCCGATCAGCTTGCAGCGCTTCTATCCGGCCCGGCTTTCCGTTGCTATTCGACGACCGACCTTAAAGGCGTCGAAATCGGCGGTGCCTTGAAAAATGTCCTTGCCATTGCCGCCGGTGCCGCCGTCGGGCGCGGGTTTGGCGCAAGCGCGCAGGCCGCACTCGTCACGCGGGGTTTCGCGGAACTGCGTCGCATCGGACAGGCCATGGGGGCTAAGCCTGAAACGATCATGGGCCTTTCCGGCCTTGGCGATCTGATGCTGACCTGTTCCTCGTCGCAGTCGCGCAACTATTCCTACGGACTGGCACTTGGCCGCGGAGAAGACCTCACCAATCGCCCGCTCGCCGAAGGCGTGGCCACCGCGCCGATTGCCGCCGAATTATGCCGCAAACACGCTATCTCCGCCCCCATAATCGATGCGACGGGCGCACTGCTGGACGGGACCATCACCATTGACGAAGCCGTGACGGCTCTGCTCAACCGACCACTCAAGACCGAGGACTAGACAACTAGAGCATTTCCTTTTTTGATTGAATCATTGGAAATGCTCTATCTATTTGTTTTATCGCATGTCTTTGACCCGAAACCGGTTCCCGCTTTCGGGAGACATGCCCTAGGGCGCATCCCGAAAAGTGTGAAACGGTTTTCGGACAAGACCATGCTCGAACGGAAAGGATGATTGACAATGCTTTTTGCTCTTCTGTGCAACGACAAACCGGACCATCTGCAAGTGCGCCTCGATACGCGCCCGGCGCATCTCGATTATCTCAAGGCTCTTGGTGACGGGCTGAAGTTCGCAGGCCCCTTCCTCGGGGAAGACGGCAAGCCGAACGGCAGTCTGGTCGTTGTGGAAGCTGTCGACAAGGCCGCAGCGGAAAAGATCGCCGCCAATGATCCCTATGCATTGGCAGGCCTGTTCGAGAACGTGACCGTGCGTCCGTGGAACTGGGCGATCAACAATCCGGCCAACGCTTGAGGCTTATGACTGATGGCTTACTGGCTGTTCAAATCCGAACCCTTCAAATGGTCATGGGATATGCAGAAGGCCCGTGGCGAAAAAGGCGAGCAATGGGATGGTGTGCGCAATTATCTGGCGCGCAACAACATGCGCGCCATGAAACTGGGCGACAAGGGCTTCTTCTATCATTCCAATGAAGGGCTGGAAGTCGTCGGCATCGTTGAGGTCTGTGCGCTGGCGCATCACGACAGCACAACGGACGATCCGCGCTGGGAATGCGTGGATATCAGGGCTGTCCGCGACATGCCGAAGCCGGTAACGCTGAAAGATGTGAAGGCCAATCCAAAGCTTGAGAAAATGGCGCTCGTCACCTCGATGCGCCTTTCGGTGCAACCGGTGACGGAAGATGAATGGATTGAAGTCTGCCGCATGGGCGGACTGGACCGAGAGGATGCTCTGGCATGAGCGTCTCATCTTCCAACCGGAACCCGCTTTGGAAAAGTATGTTCTGATGCTCGATCCGGCACATAGAACCGCGCGCGATTTCATTCTGGCCAATACCAGTCTGCAAGCGCCGCCGCATGTGCCGGAAATTCGCCTGCACCTGGCCGACGAAGCCCACGACCTCTGGCACAAGACGGAGGAAGAGCTTGCCACAATCGGCCTGCCGCCGCCCTTCTGGGCTTTCGCCTGGGCCGGCGGTCAGGGTGTGGCGCGCTATATCCTCGATCATCCCGAAACAGTCAAAGGCAAGACCATTCTCGATTTCGCATCGGGTTCCGGCCTTGTCGCCATCGCTGCCATGCAGGCGGGCGCTGCAAGCGTGCTGGCATCCGATATCGATCCCTTCGCGCTTCCCGCCATTGAGATCAATGCGTCGGCCAATGGCGTGACGGTTTCTCCCACTCTGGATGACCTTATCGGACAGGACGGCGGCTGGGATGTGGTTCTGGCAGGCGATGTCTTTTATGAAAAGCCGCTCGCCGAGCGGCTTATTCCCTGGTTTTCGAAGCTTAGCCAACGCGGCACCCGCATCATCGTGGGTGATCCGGGCCGCGCCTATCTGCCCAAGGAAAAGCTGCAACAGCTTGCCGTCTATACCGTGCCTGTCACCCGCGCCCTTGAAGATGCGGAGGTCAAGCGCACGACCGTCTGGAGCTTTGGTTAAGCAAAACGCTTCGCGCCCGCCACGCAGACCACCACCACAGCAGCCGTGGCCACCATCCCCATGCTGACGGGTTCGCCCGCGATACCGGCAGCCAGCATAAGCCCAAAGAAGGGCTGGAGAAGCTGCAACTGGCCGACACTGGCGGCTCCGCCCTGCGCGAGACCGCGATACCAGAAGAAAAAGCCGATCAGCATCGAGAACAGCGAGACATAGCCGAGGCTTATCCAGGCTGGCGTGCCGATGCCGACCCATGTCTCCGGACGTGTCATGACGCTCAGCGGCAGCATGACCGGCAGCGAGAACACCAGCGCCCAGCAAATCACCTGCCAGCCGCCCAGCCTGCGCGAAAGCTGCGCGCCTTCCGCATAGCCCAGACCGCAGACGATAACGGCAGCGAGCATCAGCACATCACCCAGAAGGGTAGACTGGCTCCCCTGCCCATAGGCATAGGACGCGACGATGAGGCTCCCGACCACGGAAAACAGCCAGAACATCGGACGCGGACGCTCCCCTCCGCGCAGGACAGCGAAGATTGCGGTGGCGAGCGGCAGCAATCCGATAAAGACAATCGCATGGGCGGATGTCATGTGCTGGAGTGCCAGTCCCGTGAGAAGCGGAAAGCCGACAACCACGCCAAGGGCCACCACGATCAGCGAAATCACATCGTTGCGGCGGGGAAAAGGTTCCCGAAAGGCCAGCAGAAGCGACAGTCCCAGCGCACCGGCAATGGATGCGCGCGCCATTGTCAGGAAGGTAGGATCGATATCGATAACGGCCAGTCGCGTTGCCGGCAGCGACCCGGAGAAAATCAATACACCCAGAAACCCGTTGATCCATCCCGCAGTTTTACTCCCAACATTTTTACGCATTGTGTCTTTTCGGCTTTCTCTAAAATCGTATAAGGATTCGCAAGACAATGCCGTGAAACTGCCGGATTAATCAGGGACAGTTTCCGGACAATTCTGACAAACTGTACTGGTACAAGGGATAGTACAGATGATTTCGACGGGCCTGCTGCGCAGCCTCGAAGCTGTAGAAGCCGCTTATGCAAGCGGCGAAATCGAGCGTGGCAAGGAAGACGCCGCCGTCGACAAAATGCCGCTCGTCGAAAGGGTGATGGGCATTATTCGCGGACGCATTACCGCGATGAGCCTCGCACCCGGCGCCCGGCTGCCTTCCATCCGTCGCCTCGCCGAAACCATGAACGTGTCGAAATCCACCGTCGTCGAAGCTTATGATCGGCTGGTGGCGGAAGGGATCATCCAGTCGCGGCGCGGTGCCGGATTCTATGTTTCGGAGCGCGCGCGCCAGCCGTTTTCCCTCGCCGCCCATACACCGCACAAGGAACGCCAGATCGATCCGTTCTGGGTCATGCGCCAATCGCTGGAGGCAAACGAAGCCACCCTGAAGCCGGGATGTGGCTGGTTGCCCGATGCGTGGCTCCCGCAGGACGCGATCCGGCGCGCGATGCGCATGGTCGCCCGGGATGAAACAAGCAATCTCGCGACCTACGGCGAACCGCTGGGCTTCCGGCCCATGCGCCAGCATCTGGCCCACCGGCTCGGCGAACAGGGGATCGACGTTTCGAGTGGAGAAATATTGCTGGCCGATTCCGGCACGCAGGCGCTCGATCTCATCTGCCGCTACCTTCTGCAGCCAGGAGATACGGTTCTCGTCGATGATCCCTGTTATTTCAACTTCCAGGCCGCGCTCCTGACGCACCGCGTCAAGATCGTCGGCGTCCCCTATACCCCTACCGGTCCCGACCTCGAAGCCTTTGCGAGCGCTGCGAACGAACACGCGCCGAAACTCTATATATCCAATGCAGGGCTGCATAATCCAACCGGCGGCTCGATGACACCGGCCACGGCGCACCGGCTGCTGAAGCTCGCCGAAGCGCACGGCATCACGCTGATTGAAGACAATATCTTCGGCGACTTTCATCCTTCTCCTGCGCCGCTGCTTGCCGAACTCGACGGGTTCGATCGCGTCCTGCATATCGGCAGCTTCTCCAAGACGCTGTCGGCGGCTGCCCGCGTCGGCTATATCGCCGGGCGTCGCGACTGGATCGACGGGCTCACCGACCTGAAGCTTGCGACAAGCTTCGGCGGCAATGCATTGTCACCGCAGATCGTGCATGCACTTCTGACCGACGGCACTTATCGCCGCCATGTCGACAGCCTGCGTGCCAAGCTGGCCGATACCATGACGCTGACAGCCAGCCGCCTGAAAGCCGAGGGCCTCACGCTTTGGACCGAACCACAGGGCGGCATGTTCCTATGGGCAAAATTGCCGGATGGGCTGGACTCCGGGCAGGTTGCCCGGCATGCTCTGGAAAAAGGTGTGCTTCTGGCACCGGGCGACGTCTTCAGTCCCTCGCGCACGGCAGGCGCCTTCCTGCGCTTCAACGTCGCGCAGTCGCTGGAACCATACGTCTTTGCGGTGCTCCGCGAGGCAATGCGGGACACCCGCAGCAAAGCCGACAGCTGAAAACCCTCGGCATTAGCGCTCTCGCATCGAAAACAATTTCAACCAAAAGAAGCACAGTCATCCGGACGGCTCCGGTTATACTCCTGCGACATGTCTTTGGAGGAGACATCGCGCATTGCATCGTCGATCTGGCGTCGAATGACAGGATGCCATGACGATCCAGCGCAGGGAGAACGGAGAGAGCAGGCTGGCGATGCGTTCGCGCCTGCTGGGAGGGAGTATCATTGAATACGCACCAGTCCGGGGCGGATACGCTTTCGCGTCCCGAAGATGAAAAACTATCTGTCACGGCCAATCTGGCTTACGGTTTCCAGCATGTGCTGACCATGTATGGAGGCATCGTGGCGGTTCCGCTGATCATCGGACAGGCGGCAGGCCTCAGCCCGGCCGAAATCGGTCTGCTGATCACTGCGTCGCTTTTTGCCGGCGGCGTTGCAACCGTCCTGCAAACCATCGGCATCCCCTTCTTCGGCTGCCAGCTGCCTCTGGTTCAGGGGGTCTCCTTTTCGGGCGTCGCAACGATGGTCGCCATCGTCACTTCGAGCCAGACCGGCGAGGCAGGCTTGCAGGTCGTGCTGGGTGCCGTCATCGCGGCAGCGGTGATCGGCCTTATCATCACGCCGATATTCTCGCGGATAACGCGTTTCTTTCCGCCGCTCGTCACCGGCATCGTCATCACCACCATCGGCCTGACGCTGATGCCGGTAGCAGCACGGTGGGCCATGGGCGGCGACAGCAACAGTCCCGAATTCGGCAGCATGGCCAATATCGGCCTTGCAGGCCTCACGCTGGTTATCGTTCTCATTCTCAGCAAGATGGGCAATGCCACGATTTCCCGGCTTTCGATCCTGCTCGCCATGGTCATCGGAACCTTTATCGCCTGGGCGCTCGGCATGACGGACTTTTCCCGGGTGGGTGAAGGCTCGATGATGGCGCTGCCTGAAATCTTTCATTTCGGCATGCCGGTATTCAGCCTTGCGGCAACACTCTCGATGTTCATCGTGATCATGGTCACGCTCGTCGAGACTTCTGCGGACATTCTAGCCGTCGGTGAAATCATCGGCACGAAAGTGGATTCGCGGCGTCTGGCCAACGGCCTGCGTGCGGATATGCTGTCCAGCATCCTGTCACCTGTTGTAGGCTCGTTTACCCAAAGCGCTTTTGCTCAGAATGTCGGCCTTGTCGCGGTGACGGGTGTGAAAAGCCGCTATGTCGTGGCAACCGGCGGGCTGATTCTCATCACACTCGGTCTCTTGCCGGTAATGGGCCGGGTGATTGCCTGTGTTCCTCCGGCTGTTTTGGGCGGAGCGGGCATCGTCCTGTTCGGCACGGTGGCTGCAAGCGGCATCCGCACGCTTGCCAAGGTGGACTACGAGAACAATATCAATCTCATCATCGTGGCAACCTCCATCGGGTTCGGCATGATCCCGATTGCCGCGCCGCAGTTCTATCACCACTTCCCGACCTGGTTTGAAACCATTTTCCATTCCGGCATCAGCTCGGCGGCGTTGATGGCTATCGCGCTTAACCTGATGTTCAATGAGATCAAGCTCGGCAACAGCAACCAGATGTCGGTCTTTGCGGAAGGTACGGAACGCATCATCCGCCATCACAACATCGCAGAGCTGCATGACGGGGATTATTTCCTGAACGGCAAGCTTTACGATGCCAATGGCAACGAGGTCAAAGTCGCCGCCATACACTGAAACAACTATCTCAGGACGCGGATCACGGTCCGGTCCGTCAGGTGAGGCAGGAGGCGCGCCATGTCGGCGCGCCTCAATGCTATGCAGCCTTCTGTGGGTGTATAGCCGGGGCGCGCCAGATGAAAGAAGATCGCGCTGCCGCATCCGCGGCGGCGCGGCGCGATGTTCCAATCCATGACGATGCAGACATCGTAGAGATCGTCGCGTCGCCACATATCCTCATGACTAGCGGCATAAGGCAGCCGGACAGGCCGGTTGTAATTGGCATCCGACGGCGCATCGCACCAGCCGTCGAGACGGCGGACGCGACCGAGCGGCAACCGTGAGGAGGGCAGCAAACCCTTGTCGCCGCGACGGTATCCATAGAGCAGCCGCATCGTCGCCAGAGGTGTCGCGCCATCACCTTCGCGCTTGAAAGCGCTGATTCCCCCCTTGCCAAGAGCACATTCCAGCACCAGATTGCCCGCAACAAGCAAGCCGCGAGTCTTGTGGCCCGGTTTGGCCCGCACATCAATGACGCCAATTCCCCGGCTGATTTCGTATCTGGCCAAGCCCCCGCCTCCGTGACATGCATGTTTTAAAACCGTTGGCGGCGAGAGCAAAAACCTCTTTCGCGTTTCGCCGCTTCAACTTGTCTGCATTAAATGTCATAAAACACCAAGAGCCATTTAAATCAAAGAGTAACGAGGACAGGCATGACAGGCCGTACGATACTGATTGTGGACGATGACGAAGATCTCCGTTCCATCCTCGTCGAACAGCTGGAGCTGTGCGAAGAATTCCAGATTCTGCAGGAAGATAATGCCACCAAGGGCATTCAGACTGCGCGAAACGGCATTGTAGACCTCCTGATCATGGATGTCGGCCTGCCGGATATGGACGGACGGGAAGCCGTAAAGCTGCTGCGCAAAGGCGGCTTCAAGGCGCCGATCATCATGCTCACCGGTCACGATACGGAATCGGATACGATTCTCGGCCTCGAATCGGGTGCCAACGATTACGTCACCAAGCCGTTCAAATTCGCAGTGCTTCTGGCCCGCGTGCGTGCACAGCTGCGCCAGCACGAACAGAGCGAGGATGCCACCTTCATCGTCGGCCCCTATACGTTCAAGCCCGGCCAGAAGCTGCTGATCGACGAAAAGGGCAGCAAGATTCGCCTTACCGAAAAGGAAGCGGCGATCATCAAGTACCTCTACCGCGCCGGAGACAAGGTTATCGGCCGCGATGTCCTGCTGGAAGAAGTGTGGGGCTACAATTCGGGCGTCACCACGCACACGCTGGAAACCCATGTCTATCGTCTGCGCCAGAAAATAGAAAAAGACCCGTCCAATGCGGCGCTTCTGGTCACAGAAAGCGGGGGATACAAGCTTGTCCCATGATGGACAGCGCCCGATGCAGGTGTATTGACGATCCATGGCGCTTGATGACGATATTCGCATTCTCGGCACGGTGGGCCTGTTCGAGTCTTTCACGGCCGAACAGCTGCGGTTGCTTGCCTTCGGTGCCGAACGCCTTGTTCTCAGAGCCGGTCGCGAGCTTTTCCGTGAAGGGCAAAGCGCCGACTGCGCCTATATCGTCGTATCGGGCAGCATTACCCTGTTTCACGAACAAAACGAGGGGCGGGTTGCCATCCGCCCCGTCGGCCCCGGCGCCATGATCGGAGAAATGGCCCTCATCGCCCAGACCTCGCGTCTTACCGGCGCGGTCGCCGAAGCCGAAACAGAAGTCATCCGCATCAGCCGCGCAATCTTTCGGCGTATTCTGGAAGAATATCCGGAAGCGGCAGCCGCGCTTCATTCCCACATCAGCCGCAACCTGCTGGAATTGATCGGCCAAATCGAAAAGGTCGCGCCGCGGCTCAACGACGATTGACCTTTTTCACAGCTCAATCACCCTTTTCGTGCCGATGGCGTCCAGGAAAGCCTGATCGTGACTCACGACGATGAGCGCCCCTTCATATGCATTGAGCGCGGTTTCAAGCGCTTCTATGGAATCGAGGTCGAGATGATTGGTCGGCTCATCGAGGATCAGGAGTTCGGGAAGCTCGGTTCCGCCCAGGACACAGGCAAGTGCCGCGCGTAACAGCTCACCGCCGCTGAGCCCCCCGGCAAATCGCGAAGCTCCCTCGCCACGGAAGGAAAACCGCGCCAGCGCCGCGCGCGCTTCATTGTCGTTGGATCCGGGATTGAGACGACGATAATTTTCATAAAGAGTCTGCCCGCGATCCAAGAGACTCATCTGCTGGTCGAACATCGCCGTTCGCGCGGGACGTAGGATGGTTCCTGCCACCGGCTGAAGCTCTCCCGTCATCAGCCGCAGCAGACTGGTCTTGCCCGCGCCGTTCGGTCCCGAAACGACCACCCGCTCGGCGCCCACGATCTTCAACGACAGATTACGGATGACCGGGTGGTCGGCCCGTGGACCACCAGAGACATTCTGCATATCCAGCAACACACGACCGGAAGGTGGAACCGCGCCCGCCACATCGAAATGCATCGGCTTCACGCGCTCGACTTTTGCCTCAGCCTCCCGCAGCTGCTCGCTGGCACGGCTGGACTGACGTTCCGCCAGTGCAGCACCCCGGCCCTTCGACTGTTGCGCACGGTCTTCCCGTGCGTCGAGCAAAAGCTTGCTCATGCCCGCGTCAGCGCGCGACTTGTGACCGCGCGCGTCGCTGCGAGCCTGTCTTTCGGCTGCGGCCTGAGCCTTGCGTTCGACCTGCCTGACCTCGCGCCGCGCTGTAGCTAGATCGCGTGCCGCCGTCTCTCGCTCCTCTGCCCTCTTCCCCTGATAGAAATCCCAGTTGCCGCCGTAAAGCCGGAGCCCGTCGGGGGACAATTCCGCGATCATATCCAAAGACTGCAACAGCTCGCGATCGTGGCTGACCACGACGGCCGCGCCCCGCCAGGCGGTCAGCAAGTCGGCCACAGCCACGCGACCGGCGCGATCGAGATTATTGGTCGGCTCATCCAGGAGAATGAGATCGGGCTTATGAAAGATGAGGGCGGCGAGCGCCGCCCGCGTTTGCTGGCCTCCGCTCAAGGCTGAAAGTGGAGTGTCGGGAGCCATATCGGGCAGGCCAAGTCCCTGCAGCGCGTCCGTAAAGCGCTGCGGCAAGAGCCAGTCGGCCTCGTCCAGATCGCTTTCGCTGGCCACGCCCTGTTCGACGCGTGCCAGAATATCGAAACCGGTCCGTGCCTCGAAAAGATCCGCCAGCGTCTCGGCATCGCCACCGCCGATGTTCTGCCGCAGCATGCCGATGCTTCCGGTTGCGGTCACACTTCCATTTGTCGGAAGCAGCATCCCGCTCATGATGCGCAATAGCGTTGATTTACCGACGCCATTGCGTCCCACCAGACCGATGCGGCCTGCGGTTACACTGAAATTGACGGATTCGAAAAGAGTACGGCCATCAGCCGTGACGAAGGAAACATCCTGAAGTGTCAGAAGAGAGGACATAGCGAGCCATGGATTGGTTGAACACACTGGTCATTTGAAACAGTGCTGCATAATCCATTGCTCTTGGCTCCTTTTCTGAACTCGCCTCTATATAGAGGCTGCTGACCCGTTAATCCAGATTAAATGTCGCGATAACCGGAACGTGGTCGGACGGGCGATCCCAACCGCGCGCGTCGCGGAGAATTTGCAGGCCCTGAATGTGCTCCTCCAGGTCCACCGAACCCCAGACGTGATCCAGCCTGCGGCCACGGTCCGATTCGGCCCAGTCCTTGGCGCGATAGCTCCACCAGGTGAAGATTTTCTGGTCTGCCGGAATAAGCTGCCGCATCAGGTCGCTCCAGCCGCCTTTCACACGCAGGTCTTCCAGCGTCTCGGTTTCGATCGGCGTATGGCTGACGATCTTGAGCAATTGCTTGTGCGACCAGACATCGTTTTCGAGCGGGGCGATATTGAGATCGCCAACGAGAACCGATGAATGCCCGTCCTGCCGGTCGGCGACAATGGCGCGCATTTCCTCGAGAAAAGCCAACTTGTGCGCGAACTTCGGATTGATCTGCGGGTCCGGCTCGTCGCCCCCCGCCGGAACATAGAAATTGTGGATGCGGAGCTTTTTGCCGCCTGCCTCCACCACAGCGCTCAGGTGCCGGCAATCGCCCATGTCGCAAAAGCCGATCTTTTCCACGCCCGTCAACGGACGTTTGGATACCGTCGCCACGCCATGATAACCCTTCTGGCCGCTGATCGCGATATGTTCATAGCCGAGCGCGCGAAACCCTTTCGACGGAAACAGATTGTCGGGGCATTTCGTTTCCTGAAGACACAGAACATCGGGCTGATAATCGCGCAGAAACTGTTCGACCAGCGGCATGCGCAGACGAACGGAATTGATGTTCCAGGTAGCAACGGAAAAGGCCATGAAGATAGGACTCGCAGCAACGAAAGAGATGCCGCGAACCTAATCATTTATCCGGCAAATGCAAACGGATTGCCTGTCACAAACTGACGATTACTGACCTTTGCGCTTCATCGCGATGCGCTGATAATCGATCTTGAACATATCGTCGGTGAAACGCACGCCGCTGCGCACATTGAAGATCATGACTGTCGTATCGAGCTTCTGAGCATCGGTAATGGTCCACTGCTTCAGCTCATAGGATTTGGGATCGAACATCATGGTGATTTTCGAATCGCCGAAGATCGACTTGTCGCCCAGCACGAGCGTGGTCATGTCCGGCTCCTGCTTCACATTCTGAAGACGTCCCCCACCCAGATCAATCCGATCTGCCAGCAGAAGCTTCAAGGGCGTCTTGGAAAGCGGATAGAGGTCCCAGGTGTCCAGCTTGCGATTGTTGATGACGACCGATTCGCCATCCGAAATCACGCGGATCGGGGAGTTGTTATAGTTGAAGCGGATCTTGCCCGGGCGCTCGATATAGAAAGTGCCGCCAGTCTGCTCACCCTTCGGGCCGAACTGCACGAACTCGCCGGTCATGGTGCGTACCGATGAGAAATGGTCGGCAATCTGCTGTGCAGCCGCACCGCCGCCAGCGCCCTGCGCCATCGCGGCGACCGGCGCCAGAACCAGCGATGTCATGCCAAGGCCAAGCGCTCCCATTCCCAGCACGGCTGCAACACGACCAGCTTTCGCGAAGGCGGAGAAACGGGAGAACATCATCGACAAACTTTCTCTTTTCATCATTCTGTTTAACTACGCCGCCAGTTGGGCGCGAGTATGGCCATCAGAAATCATCGTCGCCAGTGGGAACCAGAATTTCACGCTTGCCCGCATGGTTGGCCGGGCCGACGATACCCTCATCTTCCATGCGTTCGATGATTGAAGCCGCACGGTTATAGCCGATGCCAAGGCGGCGCTGGATATAGGAAGTCGAAGCCTTCTTGTCACGCAGCACCACGGCAACGGCCTGATCGTAAGGATCGTCGGAATCCTCCAGATTGCCGGTTCCAGCAGGACCGCCGCCGCCTTCGTCGTCATCTTCATCCTCGGTGATCGCGTCGAGATATTCCGGCACGCCCTGAAGCTTCAGGTGCTGCACGATGCGTTCCACCTCGTCGTCGCCGACGAAAGGTCCGTGCACGCGCTGGATGCGCCCGCCGCCAGCCATGAACAGCATATCGCCCTGGCCGAGAAGCTGTTCGGCGCCCTGCTCGCCCAGAATAGTGCGGCTGTCGATCTTCGACGTCACCTGGAAGGAAATGCGGGTCGGGAAGTTCGCCTTGATCGTGCCGGTGATGACATCGACCGAAGGTCGCTGAGTGGCCATGATGACATGGATGCCTGCCGCACGCGCCATCTGCGCCAGACGCTGCACGGCACCTTCGATATCCTTGCCCGCGACCATCATGAGGTCTGCCATTTCGTCGATGATCACGACGATATAGGGCATCGGCGCCAGATCGAGTTCTTCTGTCTCGTAGATCGCCTCGCCTGTATTGCGGTCGAAGCCGGTCTGCACGGTGCGTGCGATCGGCTCACCCTTTTTCTGCGCAAGGCCGACACGCTGATTGAAGCCGTCGATATTGCGCACGCCGACCTTGGACATCTTGCGATATCGGTCTTCCATTTCGCGCACGGTCCATTTGAGCGCGACGACCGCCTTCTTCGGATCGGTCACGACCGGCGTCAGCAGGTGCGGAATGCCGTCATAGACGGAAAGCTCCAGCATCTTCGGATCGATCATGATCAGGCGGCATTCCTGCGGCGTCATGCGATAGAGCAGCGACAGGATCATGGTGTTGATCGCCACCGATTTGCCCGAGCCGGTCGTACCGGCCACAAGAACGTGGGGCATCTTGGCAATGTCGGCTATGACCGGCTCGCCATTGATGGTCTTGCCGAGCGCGAGCGCAAGCTTCGCCTTCGACTGTTCGAAGTCGCGGCTCGCCAGCATTTCGCGCAAGTACACCATTTCGCGCTTCGGGTTCGGCAGTTCGATGCCGATGGCATTGCGGCCCGGAATGACGGCAACGCGCGCTGCAATCGCGCTCATCGAGCGGGCGATATCGTCGGCAAGGCCGATGACGCGCGAGGACTTGATGCCAGGCGCAGGCTCAAGTTCGTAGAGCGTGACCACCGGGCCGGGCTTCACATTGATGATCTCGCCGCGCACGCCGAAATCTTCCAGCACGCCTTCCAGCAGCCGGGCGTTCTGTTCCAGCGCATCCTTGGAAAGCGCCGGATCACGCTGGACGAGCTTCGGTTCGGCCAGGAAATGCAGCGACGGCATTTCGAAAACGCCATTGTCCTTGAGGAAGGACGGCTGCGCTTCGCGCTGAGCGCGCGCGCCGGGCTTCGGCGAAGGAGCGGCCTGTTCCACGCGGGCCTTGCGGGCGCGGGGCGGCGGCGCATCGTGCCATTCCTGACCGGCCAGCGGCGCGCCGCCGTCCATGTCGTCCATATCGAAAGGCGGCTCGTCTTCAATCGGGGCAGGTGCCCCGAAACCGGGCTCGCGGCGCGGCGCATTGCGCGTTTCGGCATTGCGGCGCACCACGCGCATATCCTCGAAATCTTCGTCGCGCGCACGGCGACGGCCGAGACCCGTCAGGCGCTTGAAATTCGCAGTCGTGGTCAGCGCCAGATGGGTGAGAGCACCCATAAGCTGGAAACCGCCACCCGTTGATGCTTCATCGTCCTCGTCTGCCGCAAAATCATCTTCTTCCGCGCCACGACGCGCTGACGGCTGGGCAGGGTTGACGATCCCTGCGCCCCGCCCGACGATGCCGCTGGCAAAAAGGCAGAGCCAGAAAGCCGGTACTGCAAGGATGAGCGCAATGCCCGATGCAATGGCGCCTTGCGGGAAACTGCCAAGGAACAGCCCTGGGAATTTCAGGATCATGTCTCCGAAGACGCCGCCGAGGCCGATCGGCATCGGCCAGCTTGCCGGAACTGCGAAGCAACTCGCGATGGCGGCGAACAACAATGCTGCGCCGAGCCATGCGAAGCTGCGCTTGGCCACGCGCCCGATGCCGCCGCGCGTCATCAGCAGCAGCGACCAGACAGCAAGCGGAAGCAGGGCCGGAACGCTCGCCAGCCCGAAAAACTGCATGGCAATGTCGGAGAACACGGCGCCCGGATACCCAAGCGCATTCGTTACCGGATTGTCGGTCGCATGGCTGAAACTCGGGTCAGCCACATTCCATGTCGCCAGCGCGCCAACAGCCATGCCGGTGAGCGCCAGAAGCCCCAGACCGAACAGGATATAGAACTGCCTGCGGAAGAGATTGGCCAGTTTCAGCCTGTCTTCCGTAATCCGCTCGTCACGCAGCGGGTATGAGGGCGAATATCCTTGCCGCATATAGCCTGTCCCGAACCGAATATCTTTGCTGGCCCGTGAGCGGAAATGCTTCGGGCACATTGAATCGGTCCGATCCTAATCGCCGGATGGTTAATTCCTCATTAACCATGCAGAGGCCGCGAACAAATCCGGTGGATGAAATGAAAAAGGCGCGGTTTCCCGCGCCTTTTTCCGCTTGAGACAATCCCCTTCTATTGAACGGATTCGCCGTGCAACGCGATGTCGAGGCCTTCGATCTCGGCCTGCTTGCTGGGCCGCAGGCCCATGATGGCCTTGACCACATAGAGAATGATGGCGGTGGCAATCGCAGTATAGACGATGGTGATGGCCGCGCCGAAGAACTGCTTGCTGATGGTAGCCCCTTCGCCCGCCGGGTTGATCGCCGCATCGGCAAAGAGACCGGTCAGCACCGCACCGACGAAGCCGCCCACACCATGGACGCCGAATGCATCGAGCGAATCGTCATAGCCGAGCGCGTGCTTGATCTTGACGGCTGCCACATAGCAGACCGCACCGGCGACGACACCGATGATAAGCGCGCCCATCGGATTGACGAAACCGGCGGCAGGCGTGACGGCCACAAGGCCTGCAACGGCGCCTGAAATGATGCCAAGCACGCTTGGCCTGCCCGCGACCGCCCATTCGACGAACATCCACGCCAGAGCAGCACCTGCGGTCGCAACCTGCGTGTTGAGCATGGCGACCCCGGCAAGCGCGTTGGCCCCGACAGCAGAGCCTGCATTGAAACCGAACCAGCCTACCCACAGAAGGGCAGCGCCGATGACCGACAGGACGAGATTGTGCGGCGCCATATTGGTATGGCCGTAACCATCGCGCTTGCCGATGATGAGCGCCGCGACCAGACCGGCGACACCAGCATTGATATGGACAACCGTGCCGCCGGCAAAATCAAGCACGCCATCCGACGCCATGAAGCCGCCGCCCCAGACCCAGTGCGCGACCGGGATATAGACGATGAACAGCCATAGGGTCAGGAAGACCAGCATGGAGGAGAACTTCATGCGCTCGGCAAACGAACCGGCGATGAGTGCGGGGGTGATGACGGCGAAAGTCATCTGGAAGGTGATGAACACATATTCCGGAATGGTTCCGGTCAGCGATTGCATCGTGACGCCCGAGAAGAACGCCTTGGAAAGACCGCCAATATAGGAATTGAGCGAGCCGCCATCGGTGAAGGCCAGCGAATAGCCCGCGATCATCCACAGAATGGACATGAGACAGGTGATGGCAAAGCTCTGCATCACCGTGGACAGCACGTTCTTCTTGCGCACCATGCCGCCATAGAACAGCGCCAGACCCGGTATGGTCATCATCAACACCAGCGCGGTTGAAGTCAGCATCCAAGCCGTATCGCCCGTATCGAGGGTTGGTGTCGGTGCGGCGTCCTGCGCCATTGCCGTTCCGGCCATGGCGACGAGCGCAGGCAAGGTAGCCAGAAGGGCCGTTTGCTTGTTTCTTCCTGTTATGAGCATCGAATATCTCCGTCGAAGGGCGGCTTCAAACGCGGCTGCGCTGGAAAGACCGGTTCAAACAGAGAGAAACAAAATTCATGCCAGTTGGCGGAGGCCGGCAAATTAACTTCAAATTTTGTGGCATCGGCGCGGCTTACGGCGAAATTCCGGGCCGAGGATAAGCGTGGTTTCGGACCGAATGAATGACTTAAACGATTCATTCGATTCGCTTTCTACGCATTGGCAGCTCGCAAACGATCAGCGAAATGCCTTGTATTTAGCCACACCCCTACCCTGTGATTAAAAAATAATCAATCCTTTTCATCGTGAACGCGGATCAAGCCTTCCTGCGCCACCGATGCGATCAGCACACCATCGCGCGTATATAGCGCGCCACGGTTGAAACCCCGTGCGCCGGAGGCGCTCGGCGTGTCCTGTGTATAGAGCAGCCAGTCATCGAGCCTGCACGGGCGATGGAACCACATGGCGTGATCGAGGCTCGCAACTTGCAGATCGCGATCGAATATGGTGCGGCCATGCGGATGAAGCGACGTGTCGAGCAGCGTCATATCGGAGAGATAGGCGAGAATGGCTGCCTGCAGCGCCCGGTCGTCCGGCACGATGCCGCGCGCCCTGACCCAGACATGCTGGACGGGTTCAAGCTTCTCGCGGGAGAAATAGTGGGTGAGTGAGACAGGCTTGATCTCTATGGGCCGTTCCCTCTCCCAGTATTTGCGGACATTCGGCGGCGCCATGTGGAGATATTGTTCCTTGATGTCGCGATCCCCGACGAGCTGTTCAGGCATCGGCAGTCCTTCCGGCATCGGCATCTGATGATCAAGCCCGCCTTCATCGATCTGGAACGAAGCGGACAGCGAGAAAATAGCCTTGCCATGCTGCTTGGCCAGAACGCGCCGGGTGCTGAAGCTGGAACCGTCGCGGATACGGTCCACCTCATAGACGATGGGAATGGCCGGATCGCCGGGGCGCACGAAATAGGCATGGAGCGAATGTACATGGCGCTCGGGCTCGACTGTGCGTTGCGCGGCAATCAGCGCCTGCCCGATGACCTGTCCGCCGAACACCCGCTGCCAGCCCACTTGCGGGCTGTTACCCCGGAAAAGATCCACCTCGAGGTTTTCCAGATCGAGGATGGAAAGAAGCTCACGCATTGCCGCCGTCTGCTCGACCCCGGACTTTTCTTTCTCAGACATGGACAGCCTGCCTTCCGCAACCATATATGCTTTACAAAGTTGGAGAGGCATGTTTGAGCCTGCGCATCCATGCCTGTCAAGAAGCAGGCAGCCCAAGGGAAATGCAATCCCGTGCCAATGGTTGGGCCGGGACGGGCGGCGCGGCAAAATATCGGGTTTCATGCGCGGCGATATATGCCAAAACACTGCGCGAAAGACGGATTCTGGAAAGGAACGACAATGGCTGGCCAGAAAAAAGTGGACGCGCCGCGCAATAACGATGTGGTGATTGCAGGCGGCGGCTATGTCGGGCTTGTCACGGCGGTTGCGATCAAATCGGCAGCGCCGCATCTTGTCCTCACCGTGATCGACGGCGCACCGGCGGGAGCCTGGAAAAACGACCCGCGCGCTTCCTCCATCGCCGCCGCTGCCTCACGCATGTTGGACCAGCTCGGCTGCTGGCAGGAAATCCTTCCCGAGGCACAGCCCATAACGGAAATGGTCATCACCGATTCGCGCACTTCCGATCCTGTGCGCCCGGTGTTCCTGACTTTTGAAGGCGAAGTCGAGCCCGGCGAACCCTTTGCCCATATGGTGGAAAACCGCGTTCTCAACACCGCCCTTCACAACAAGGCTGAAACGCTCGGCATCACCTTCCTCGAAGCCACCAGCGTGGATAATTTCAATACGCTCCCGGAAGGGGTGACCGTCACGCTTTCAAATGGAGACACGCTAGAAACGCGCCTGCTGATCGCCGCAGATGGCGCGCGCTCCCGCCTCCGCGACCTGGCAGGCATCAAGACGGTCAACTGGGATTACGGCCAGTCCGGGATCGTCTGCAATGTCGCGCATGAACTGCCGCATGGCGGCCGGGCCGATGAGCATTTTCTCCCGGCCGGACCTTTTGCGATCCTTCCGTTGAAGGGAAATCGCAGCTCGCTCGTCTGGACCGAGCGTACCTCGGATGCCGAGCGCCTCATTCGCGAAGACGACTTCGTATTCGAAGCCGAACTGGAACAGCGCTTCGGTCATCGTCTCGGCGCCCTGCATGTCGAAGGTCCGCGCCGCGCCTTCCCGCTCGGCCTGACGCTGGCGCGTGAATTCGTGAAGCCGCGCTTCGTGCTGGTGGGTGATGCAGCCCATCGCATCCATCCCATCGCCGGTCAGGGGCTTAATCTCGGTTTCCGCGATGCTGCTGCAATTGCGGAGGTCGTGGTCGAAACCGACAGGCTCGGCCTCGACATCGGTTCATTTGCCGCTCTGGAACGTTACCAGTCCTGGCGTCGCTTCGACACTGTCCAGATGGGCGTGACGACAGATATCCTGACCCGGCTTTTCTCCAACGACCATCCAGCCGTCCGCTCGATCCGCGATATCGGCCTGGGTCTCGTCGACCGGGTTCCGCTACTGAAATCCTTCTTCATCAAGCAGGCAGCCGGTCTTTCCGGCGATACGCCGCGCCTGTTGAAGGGCCAGTCCATCTGAGCGCTGGACCCGCTGCCCTGCCGCCCTATATCGGAAGCGGAAATCCCAACCGAGAGGAGAGCTTCCCATGGACAGAAAAGCAACCGCCGTCTGGCAAGGCACACTGAAGGAAGGCAAGGGTACCCTCAACACGCAAAGCGGCGCGTTGAAGGATCTGCCTTATGATTTCAAGGCCCGTTTTCAGGACGAAAGCGGTCGCTCCGGCACCAACCCGGAAGAACTTCTGGGAGCAGCGCATGCAGGCTGCTTCGCCATGCAGCTTTCCGCACTCCTGACCGAACACGGCACTCCTCCAGAAAAACTGGAAGCGACTGCCGCCGTCACCGTCGGCCCCGCAGCCGGTGGCGGTTTTGAAATCAGCCGCAGCGCACTGACGCTCAATGCCACGATCCCGGGAATCTCGGCGGAGGATTTTGAAGCGCTTGCCACCAAGGCCAAGCAGTCCTGCCCTCTCTCGAAAGCGTTGGGCGCTATCGAGGTGACGCTGGACGCAAAATTAGCCTGAACAGGTATAAGACACGCCAACGAAGAGCGGGCGCAAGCCCGCTTCTTTATTCCGGCAGGTGGCAGACGGCCTCGATATTGTGACCGTCCGGATCGATGACGAAGGCGGCGTAATAATCGGGGTGATAATCGGCCCTCAGGCCGGGCTTGCCATTGTCCTTGCCGCCTGCGGCTATGGCCGCTTCATAAAAGCGGTCAACCTCGGAGCGGGTGCCAGCCGAAAATGCGACATGAAGCACGCCCTCAAGCTTCGCGCCTTTCTGCTTGCCGATCCAGAATTCCGGCTTGCCATTGCGGCCATACCCCACCCAATCGCCGAACTCCATGGCGCGGCCTATGCCCAGCGGTGCCAGCGCCGCATCATAGAAAGCCCGCGACTTGGGCATGCTGGAAATGTTGAAGCCGATATGATCGAGCATGATTGCCCTGTCTCCGATGGATATCCCTAATGAGATATCGGCGCCGCTATAAAGATCAAGCCTTGGGCGAAGATGTAACAAAGTTCAGGTAAAGAAAAAGGGGAAGGTTTGGACCTTCCCCTTTTGGTTCTTGGAACCGAGCTCGCAACTACACGCGGCGCTCGACCACCATCTTCTTGATCTCGGCACAAGAGGCGTGGAGGCCGTAGGCCGACAGGGATTAAAAAGACAGGCAATTGCCGCGATTACACGCGGCGCTCGACCATCATCTTCTTGATCTCGGCAATCGCCTTGGCAGGGTTCAGACCCTTCGGGCAGGTCTGTGCGCAGTTCATGATCGTGTGGCAGCGATAGAGCCGGAACGGGTCCTCGAGATTGTCGAGGCGTTCGCCCTTGGCTTCGTCGCGGCTATCGATCAGCCAGCGATAGGCCTGAAGCAGCACGGCGGGCCCGAGATAACGGTCGCCGTTCCACCAGTAGCTCGGGCACGAGGTCGAGCAGCAGGCGCACAGGATGCACTCATAAAGACCGTCGAGCTTCTGGCGATCCTCATGGCTTTGCAGCCATTCCTTCTGCGGCTCCGGCGAAACCGTCTTGAGCCAGGGCTCGATGGAACGGTGCTGGGCGTAGAAATTGTTGAGGTCCGGCACGAGGTCCTTCACCACCGGCATATGCGGCAGCGGGTAAACCTTGATGGCGCCCTTGATGTCGTCCATGCCCTTGGTGCAGGCAAGCGTGTTCGCGCCGTCGATATTCATGGCGCAGGAACCGCAAATGCCTTCGCGGCAGGAACGGCGCAGCGTCAGCGTCGGATCGATCTTGTTCTTGATATAGAGAAGACCGTCCAGAACCATCGGGCCGCAATCGTCGCGATCGACATAATAGGTGTCGATGCTCGGATTGGCGTCGTCGTCCGGCGACCAGCGATAGATGCGGAATTCCGTGACGCGCTTGGCGCCATCAGGCCGGGGCCAGGTCTTGCCCTCCTGAACGCGGGAATTCTTGGGAAGTGCGAGTTCAACCATTGCTCTTTCCCTTGATTAGTAAACGCGCTTCTTCGGCGCAATCTTGGCGAGGCTGATGCCGCCTTCCTCTTCCGTCGTCAACGGATCGAGGTGGACCGGGCGATAGTCAAGCTTGACCTTGCCATCCGGCGACAGCCAGGACAGGGTGTGCTTGCGCCACTCGGCATCGTTGCGATCCGGGAAATCCTCATGCGCATGGGCGCCGCGGCTTTCCTGACGCGCTTCCGCCGAAACAACCGTGGTCAGCGCATTGGCCATCAGGTTTTCCAGCTCCAGCGTTTCCACCAGATCGGAGTTCCAGATCATCGAACGGTCCGTGACCTTGATGTCCGGCAGTTCATGCCAGAGCTTTTCCATGCGCTCGACGCCCTGCTTGAGCGATTCCGACGTGCGGAACACGGCGGCATCTTCCTGCATGGTGCGCTGCATCTTTTCGCGCAGTTCCGCGGTCGGCTGGGAGCCATTGGCAAAACGCAGGCGATCAAAGCGCTCCATGATCCTGTCGCAGGCAGCGAGGTCAAGATCGGGAATCTTCGACTTGCGATCGATCACCTGACCGGCGCGGATTGCAGCCGCACGGCCGAACACCACCAGATCGATCAGCGAGTTGGAGCCGAGACGGTTTGCGCCATGCACCGAAGCGCAACCAGCTTCGCCGACGGCCATCAGGCCCGGCTGTACGCGGTCCGGATCGTCGGCGGTCGGGTTCAGCACCTCGCCCCAGTAGTTGGTCGGGATACCGCCCATATTGTAGTGAACGGTCGGCAGAACCGGGATCGGTTCCTTTGTCACATCCACGCCTGCGAAAATCTTGGCCGATTCCGAAATACCCGGCAGGCGTTCATGCAGAACAGCCGGATCGAGATGGTCGAGATGCAGGAAGATGTGATCCTTGTTCTTGCCGACGCCGCGACCAGCGCGGATTTCCATGGTCATGCAGCGCGAAACAACGTCACGCGAGGCAAGGTCCTTGGCCGATGGCGCATAGCGCTCCATGAAGCGCTCGCCTTCGGAATTGACCAGGTAGCCACCTTCACCGCGCGCGCCTTCAGTAATAAGGCAGCCAGCGCCATAAATGCCGGTCGGATGGAACTGCACGAATTCCATGTCCTGCAGCGGCAGGCCGGCGCGTGCCACCATGCCGCCACCGTCGCCGGTGCAGGTATGCGCGGAGGTTGCCGAGAAATAGGCGCGGCCATAACCGCCCGTCGCCAGAACCACCATCTTGGCGGAGAAGCGATGGATGGTGCCGTCATCGAGGTTCCACGCCACGACGCCGGTGCACACACCGTCGGTCATGATGAGATCGAGCGCGAAATATTCGATGAAGAACTGCGCGTTGTTTTTCAGGCTTTGGCCGTAGAGCGTGTGCAGGATCGCGTGGCCGGTACGGTCGGCGGCAGCGCAGGTGCGCTGGACCGGAGGACCGTCGCCGAAATTCTGCATGTGACCGCCGAACGGGCGCTGATAGATCTTGCCTTCTTCGGTACGCGAGAACGGCACGCCGTAGTGCTCAAGCTCGTAAACGGCGGCAGGCGCTTCACGCGCCAGATATTCCATCGCGTCGGTGTCGCCGAGCCAGTCCGATCCCTTGACGGTATCGTACATGTGCCACTGCCAGCTGTCCGGGCCCATGTTCTTGAGCGAGGCAGCAATGCCGCCCTGCGCGGCGACAGTATGCGAACGGGTCGGGAAAACCTTGGTGATGCAAGCCGTCTTCAGGCCCTGCTCGGCCATGCCCAGCGTTGCGCGCAAGCCCGCACCGCCAGCCCCGACAACCACCACGTCGAACTTGTGATCGACATAGGTGTACTTGCTTGCAGCGGCAGGCGCCGCATTGTTTACTGCACTAGCCATCGGGCTATCAACCTCCGAAGCTCAGCTTGAGGATCGCAAAAATGCAGGCGAAGCCGACAACAGCCGTAAAGAAGCTGTTCAGCATCACCAGCACGACCTTCATGCCTTCGCCATGCACATAATCTTCGATAATGACCTGCATGCCCAAACGCATGTGATAGACGCCGGTCAGGACGAACAGCGCCATCACGATTGCAGTGAATGGATGCGACAATGCAGCCCGGACTTCCGCATAGCTTGCGCCATTGAGCGAAACGACCAGACCGATGAAAAACATGACCAGCGGCACGAGGGCGACCGCGCTCAGGCGCTGATACCAGAAATGGCCGGTGCCTTCCTTGGCCGATCCCAGACCCCGGACCTTGCCGAGCGGGGTGCGCATATCCTTGTTCATACCGTTCATGAAACCAGCCCCCTTAGCGCACCGAATAGGCGACGACCCAGACGAGGGTCGTGGCGATGACGGAGAATACGACGGTCGTCCAGGCGATCCTGGAAGCGGTGTGCTTTTCAAGGCCTGCGCCCGTATCCCAGATCAGGTGGCGGACACCGCCGGCCAGATGGTGCAGAAGCGTCCAGGTATAACCGAACAGGATCAGGCGGCCGATCCAGGACGAGAACAATGCATTGACGGTGTTGAAGCACTCTTCGCTGACCGCAGCCGAAATCAGCCAGGCCGCCAGCAGCAGGGTGCCGAAGTAGAGTGCGCCGCCTGTGATGCGATGGACGATGGACATCGTCATCGTAATGACCGGCTTGTAGATAGACAGGTGCGGCGACAAAGGACGCTGGCGCGTTACAGTCGGTTGTGTCATGGCTCTGTAGGCTTCCCTGACGTTTCTCTCCGGCCACACCCGGCTGACGATCATCAGCAAGGCAGCCGGGTTGCGGGTTCTCCCGAACCCTGGTTCGATGCCGTCCGAGGCACAGGGAACCGGACTTTACGATCCCGCGCCGGTACGACCCAAGAAAATATGGCTGGGCCGTGGCGTACGGCCCTATGTGGCGCTTTCTACTGCGCTTTTACCATCACGTCAAAGAAGCTTTTTCACGAAAAGACTAACAATTGGTCGCACCTGGGCGACACATTCGCGTGATTGCGGCATTCAAACGATTGAAGACCGCAACCGGCAAAAACATGTGTAATTTCATCAACTTTCAGGAAATCGATCAGTTGCCGAATCGAATCACATAGCTCGACCAGTCCGCAGCCGTGGCAATCTGTTCATAGAGCTTGCGCCCGTCTTCCGGAACGCGCGGGGCATTCAGCACCAGCTTGGACCAGCTGCGCTCCTCGGCCTTGTCGGCAAGGACGTCGATCAACGCCTTGGCGATACCCTTCCCGCGATGATCGTGGTGGACATAGATATGATCAACCTGACCTGCACGCAGGCCCGTCACCGGTTCGGGCAGATCGTAGAAGATCACGAAGCCGACCAGATTTCCGTCGACCCGGGCCCCCAGCGTTTCAGCGGCGCGGTCCTGAAGCAGGTGCTCGGCATAAAAATCATCGGGGCGGCGCGGCGCACCGCGCTTCAGCGCCTGCGCGTAGCTTGCCAGCAGCGGTGCGAACTCATGGGCATCCCGCAGATGGAGGAGCGCAATATCGACGGCATGATCTTTGGTCATTGGACGTTCCTTGGCGTTTCCAGTTCTTCCATGCGCCGCCTGCGAAGCAGCAGCGCACCGGAAGACCGGTTCGATTGTAGCCAGCACGGATGACAAAGGTAAAGAAAGAGTTAAGATAGTCCTCATTCTCTTGGTGGTCACGGACGATGAGGCTCGAACAACGATGGCAAAACGCAGACCGGCAATGCTTGGCGTGGCTGTCGTCGGGGCGCTTGCACTGACCAGCCCCACGCTGGCCAGCGATGCGATGCGTTCCATCGATGCATCGGGGAACCTCGTGATCCAGATGCCGGATAATGGCGCCAGAATCATCCGGGTCCGAACCGCGCAGCCTGTTTCTGCGCCGCCGCAGCACTTGCGGATAATTTCTGCGCCACGCAATAATTCCGTCGCCCACATTGTGGCCAAGCCCAACAGCAATTGCGAAAGCGCGGTCGTGCTGCGTGGACGCTCTTTCATGTACGGGATCGACCGCGGGGAAACGCCGGTTCTGGATCATCCGGGTTGCCGCTACGAATAGCGTCGTTCAGCGCCCGGTCATTGAACGAAGTTCCAGAACGTTTTCATCCACCAGTATCGGAAGGGCGCTGCGAACGCAGTTGCGCCCTCCCTTCTTCGCCTCATAAAGCGCACCATCCGCGCGCTTGTAGAGATCGGAAAATACGTCATCGAATTCCATCTCCGCGATGCCGAAGCTCGCGGTAAAGACAATTGCGCCATTTCGTCCCGGAATATGGATATCGCGGCAGACAAGCCGGGCCTTTTCCGCGAATCGCCATGCTGACTGGATCGTGTTTCCCGGCAGGATGATCGCAAATTCCTCACCGCCTATGCGGGCCGAAATTCCGTTCTTACCGTTCGCTGCCTTGCGCAGTTCGGCAGAGAACGCCGCAATGACGCGATCTCCCAGCGCATGGCCATGCGTATCGTTGATCGCCTTGAAATGATCGATGTCGCAAAGGACCAGCGACAGGGCCTGCCGCATGCGCTTCGACTTTTCAATTGCGGCTTCGGCGCGAAACTCGAAACCGCGCCGGTTGAGCAATCCCGACAGCTGGTCCGTCTCGGAGCGTATCAGCATATTGGCGATCAGTTCCCGCATCAGGCTCAACAGCAGGAGCAAGCCGCCCGCGACGGAAAGAGCCGCCCCGATGGACTGCGAAAACATTGCATAGGTCGTATCGATGTAATCTCTCGGTTCGACGCCTGTTCCCCCCGCCAGCATGGCGATGACCGGCTTGAACAGAAAATGGAGGGCGCTGATGCTGAACAGCACCACCATCAAGGTGTCTACGCCGTTGCGATCCACCCGCAGGATCACCCACACCGCAAGAAGCAGAATGAGGAAATAAGGCGTCTGGTAGAGAAGCATGCCCAGCATCTGGCTGCGGGCGACGTCATATATGCCGTAAATCATCGCGAGCGATGCAACAGTCAGAACTCCGAGCGCGATCCACGGCACGGGCCGGGCATACATGCGTGCCAGACCGATGACCAGACAGGACAATGCCAGATAGTAGGTCGTAAAGGCGAGCATATAGCCCACGCGGGGATTGGGAATGGAAGGCATGGCGAGCTCTGTCAGGAAATAGAGCATTGCGAAAATAAAGCCGAAGGCAAAGACCGGCGCCGCCGCATTATCCCGCGCGTAAACGGCTATGCCGAGGAACGCGAAAGCAAACAGACCTGAAACGGTCATGTTGATCAGAAGGATAAAGTCGGCTCCATTCATCGATTCTCTTCCCATGCCGGCTGTCAAAGTCTTCCCAGACGCCAGCCACCCCACCCCTCCATACAATCAAAGCGTGAAAAACCTGCTAATATACATCTAAAGAAAAACCGCCGGGGATGAACCGGCGGTTTGATCAGTTGAAAGCCCTCGGGGGAACCTTAGTTCCACTCGCGAATGTCGACGAAATGTCCCGCAATCGCGGCAGCGGCGGCCATGGCTGGCGACACGAGATGCGTGCGGCCCTTGAAGCCCTGCCGTCCTTCGAAATTGCGGTTCGAGGTCGATGCGCAACGCTCGCCCGGCTTCAGGCGGTCGTCATTCATGGCAAGGCACATCGAGCAGCCCGGCTCGCGCCAGTCGAAACCGGCTTCGATGAAGATCTTGTCCAGACCTTCGGCTTCCGCCTGTTCCTTTACCAGACCAGAGCCCGGCACGATCATCGCGCTTACGCCGGCGGCAACCTTCTTGCCAGCGGCCATGCGGGCGGCATCGCGCAGGTCTTCAATGCGGCCATTGGTGCAGGAGCCGATGAACACGCGGTCGATCTTGATGTCGGTCATCTTGATGCCCGGCTTCAGGCCCATATAGTCAAGCGCGCGCCACTTCGATGCACGCTTGGTCTCATCCTTGATCTCGTCGGGGTTCGGAACGATGTCGGTGACGAAGACCACATCTTCCGGCGAGGAGCCCCAGGAAACGACCGGCGAAATCTTGGCGGCGTCGAGTTCGACGATCTTGTCGAAATGGGCCCCTTCATCCGAATGCAGCGTCTTCCAGTAGGAAATCGCCTGTTCCAGCGCTTCGCCCTTCGGCGCGCGCGGCTTGTCCTTGATATAGGCGAAGGTCGTTTCGTCCGGCGCGATCAGGCCGGCGCGGGCGCCGCCTTCGATCGACATGTTGCAGACGGTCATGCGGCCTTCCATCGACAGGGAGCGAATGGCATCGCCCGCATATTCGATCACATAGCCGGTGCCGCCTGCGGTGCCGATTTCACCGATGATGGCGAGCGTGATGTCCTTGGCGGTGACGCCGGGCGCCAGTTTGCCATTCACACGCACCAGCATGTTCTTGGCCTTCTTCTGGATCAGCGTCTGGGTTGCCAGAACGTGCTCCACCTCGGACGTGCCGATACCGTGCGCCAGCGAACCGAAAGCGCCGTGCGTGGACGTGTGGCTGTCGCCGCAGACGATGGTCATGCCTGGCAGGGTGAAGCCCTGCTCCGGCCCGACGATGTGCACGACGCCCTGACGCTTGTCGCGCTCGGAATAATATTCAACGCCGAAATCGGCCGCATTCTTCGCCAGAGCCTCGACCTGAATGCGGCTTTCCTCGTTTTTGATGCCGTTGATGCGGTCCGGCGAGGTCGGCACGTTGTGATCGACAACGGCCAGCGTCTTTTCAGGATGGCGCACCTTGCGGCCAGCCATGCGCAGGCCTTCGAAAGCCTGCGGGCTCGTCACTTCGTGCACAAGATGGCGATCAATATAAAGGAGGCAGGTTCCGTCTTCCTGCTGATCCACTACATGGTCGTCCCAGATCTTGTCATAAAGTGTACGCGGCGCGCTCATTGCGAGAGGTCCTTTGATTAGTTCGAGAGCATTTCCAGCAAAATGTGAAACGGGTTTTGCATGGGCCAATGCGTGAAAAAAACAGCCAGAGCGATTCCTGCGCTTCAAGCCTTGACTGGAACCGCTCTAACTTCCTGTCATATGCACCCGCCGTCACGCTTCGTCAAGAAAGTGAAACCGCAACAGGGTGTCGCAGTAACAATCTTGCGAGATTTTGGCAGAATTATGCGATATGTTACGCAAGCCTTTGCTTTTGGCAAATAAAAAAGGCGACCCAAAGGCCGCCTTTTTCAAACAGATCGCTGTGAAACTTATTCAGCAGCAGCCTTGGCAGCTTCAGCCTTGGCAGCGGCAGCCTTATCGGCTTCGCGCTCGGCCTTGGTGCGGTTGTCTTTCTTTTCAGCAATACGGGCAGCCTTGCCGGTGAGGCCGCGCAGATAGTAAAGCTTCGCGCGACGAACCTTGCCGCGACGAACCAGTTCAACGCCTTCTACGATCGGCGAGTAAACCGGGAATACGCGCTCCACGCCTTCGCCGTAGGAAATCTTGCGAACGGTGAAGTTTTCGTTGAGGCCAGCGCCGGAACGGGCAATGCAGACGCCTTCATAGGCCTGCACGCGGGTACGCGTACCTTCGGTAACGCGAACCTGAACGCGAACGGTGTCACCTGGCTGGAAATCCGGAAGCTTGCGCTTTTCTTCGATCTTTGCTGCCTGTTCGGCTTCAAGCTGACGAATGATATCGGTCATCGTCTTTCTCCTTCTGAATTCTTCTCAAACAGTCAGAGCGCTCTGCACTTGCCACCAAGCAATCCTTGGCCCTGTGGCTATGCCTTCAAATTCAGGCAGGAGCGGTACACCATTTATTGGTTAAGGACGTATCGGGCTTTGCCCGAACGGGATATTACAATGTCGGGACTAGCACGAACTGGCGCGGCAATACACCATTGCCGGCGGTGAATCAATATCAGGAAGCCAAAATCGCCTCAGATGCGACCCAGATGCGTATCCTTGAAACCCGATCCATATTTGAGGCCGAAACCGAGTGCGCGGTCGACGCCGATATGCACGGCCCAGATCAGCGCAATTGCAAAGCAGAGCGGCCAGTTCATGGCCCAGCCGAACACCGCCACAAACACGACGCCGATCCAGCTATGGGCCATATTGTAGATGACCGCGCCGGTACGCGGCCCCTTCATATAGCCGAAGAATGAAAGATCGGGCGCAAGGATGAGGATAGCAAACAGCCACCAGCTCGCGCCGCTGACCCAATAGGCTCCGAGCGCCAGCAGTGCGAGAGAAAGACTTTCGAGCCGCTGGATCAGATTCATTTGTGCTTGCCCTCGCCATAGGCTTCCCAAAGATCGGGACGCCGCTCCCTGGTGATCCGTTCCGCCTGCTCGTGTCGCCATTTGTCGATGGCGCCATGATTGCCCGACGTCAGGATTTCCGGGATCGATCTTCCTTCCCATACCTGCGGGCGGGTATAATGCGGATGTTCGAGCAGGCCGGTCTCGAAGCTTTCCGTCTCGCCGGATTCGCGATTGCCCATCACGCCCGGCAAGAGCCGCACAACGGCATCGAGCAGCACGATGGCCGCAGTCTCTCCGCCCGACAGGATGTAATCGCCAATCGAAACTTCCTCAAGATCGCGCGCTTCAATGACGCGTTCGTCCACACCTTCGAAACGACCGCAGAGAATGATCGCGCCCGGCCCGTCGGCCAGCTCGCGCACGCGCTTCTGTGTCAGCGGCTTTCCGCGCGGGCTCATCAGAAGCATCGGGCGGCGACCGTCGGCGACTGAATCCAGTGCGCGGGCGATAACATCCGGCTTCATCACCATGCCAGCGCCGCCGCCAGAAGGCGTGTCATCCACCATACGGTGCCGCCCTTCCGCAAAGTCGCGAATCTGCACTGCATCGAGCCGCCATTTCGCTTCGCCGAGCGCCTTGCCGGCAAGCGAGGCACCGAGCGGTCCGGGGAACATTTCCGGATAAAGCGTCAGCACGGAGGCATGAAAGAAACCGGCCTCCTCCGCGACCTTTGAAACTTCGGTCATCACTTCTTCGGCTTTTTCTTTTCGCCCTGCGGGCGCTCGTCCTCATCCTCGGCGATCAATCCGGCGGCATGGGGTTCGACCAGCAATATGCCCTTGTCGAAGTCGATCTCTGGAACGGCCGCTTCCGTGAACGGAATGAGCATGGGACGCTTGCCCTTTTCGGAAAGCTCGATGAGATCGCCGCCGCCGAAATCGAACAGGGCGCTCACCACGCCATAGGACTTGCCTTCCGCATCGACCGCCAGCAAGCCGATCAGATCGGTCTGGTAGAATTCGTCTTCGTCCAGTTCGTCATCCGGCAGTTGCGAGCGGTCGATGAAAAGCGCGGTCCCGTTCAGCGCCTCGGCCGCATTGCGGTCGTTGATGCCCTTGAAACGCACGACCACGACCGTCTTGGCCGGGCGCGCTTCCAGAACTTCGTAGCTCTTGCCCTGTTCGTCATAAAGCAGGCCGTAATCGGCGATGGCCAGCGGATCGCCGGTAAAGGTCTTCACTCGCACTTCACCGCGCGTGCCATGGGCGGCACCGATGACGGCGAGCTGGATCGGGTTTTCTGGACGCGGCATTGCCAACCTTGTTTTTGCTGCACGGAGAGAACTATTTTTCGTTCAATAGCTCTTTCGTTGGCCTTTTTCACGTCATTTCGTCACAAAAGCGCTCTTCAACCCACGAAAACCAGCCGGTAACCTATCGCTGGCAGACTGTCTTGCGAATCCAGAGTGAACGATCGGCCCGATTATGACGACGAACAGCGAATTTCTGATCCCTGCCCGCGCCGACCTCGCAGCCGCCAGGGAAGAATGGCTGAAGACGCTGAAAGATGCGCGGCGCCTGTCGGAAAATACGCTTGATGCCTATGAGCGCGATACGCGGCAGTTTCTCAATTTCCTGACCGGCCATCTGGGCGAACCGCCGTCGCTGAAGGATGTCGGCAATCTGCGGATCGCCGATCTGCGCTCGTTCCTGGCCAGCCGCCGCAACGAAGGCGTCGGCGCGCGAACGCTGGGGCGCGGGCTTGCGGGCGTGCGCTCGCTGCTGCGTCATCTGGAAAAACGCGGTCTTGCCAATGCGGCAGGCGCGAGCGCGATGCGCGCGCCGCGACAGCCGAAATCACTGCCGAAGCCGCTGACCGCCGAAGACGCCCGCCGCGTGGTTGCCGCCGACGGGCAACTCGCGGAGGAGCCATGGATTGCCGCGCGCAACGCCGCCGTTCTGACCTTGCTCTATGGTTGCGGCCTGCGCATCTCCGAAGCGCTCGGTCTGACGGGTGACGCATTATCCGATAGCACCGCCCTTTCCATCACCATCACCGGCAAGGGCAACAAAGCCCGCCTCGTGCCGTTGCTGCCGGTGGTGCATCGCGCGGTAGCGCAGTATCGGGCGCTTTGCCCATTCGATCTTTCGGCCGACAAACCGCTGTTTCGCGGCGCCAAGGGCGGCATTCTTCATGCGGCGATCATCCAGCGTGAAATGCAGAAACTGCGGGCTGGTCTTGGCCTGCCGGACAGCGCAACGCCGCATGCGCTGCGCCATTCCTTTGCAACGCACCTTCTGGGACGCGGCGGCGATCTGCGCACCATTCAGGAACTGCTTGGCCATGCCAGCCTTTCCACGACGCAGGTCTATACCGGCGTGGATACAGAGCGATTGCTGGAAGTTTACGACAAGGCGCACCCGCGCGCTTGATATTGGTCTGGCATCCGTGAAAACCGGCTCTATATTGCCCTCATGAAAAAGCTGTTTCTGACCCTTCTCCTTGCCTGTCTTGCAGGCTCCGTCGCCGCTCGCGCCGACAATGCCCCTGCCGCGGGTGCCTGTACCCCACACGGCGTCAACCTCATGGAAGGACTTGAGGCGAAAGACCCGGCAAGCTGGCAGGAATTGCAGCGCGAAGCCGATAAGGTTCTCAATCGCACGGGACTCCTCTGGAAAATCGAGAAGGATGGCATCGAGCCGTCCTATCTCTTCGGCACGATCCATTTTTCAGATCCCCGCGTCATGACATTGCCGAAAGCCACCGACGCGGCCTATCGATCGGCGAACACGGTCGTCGTGGAAACGACGGATATGCTGGACCCGAAGTTTTTCCTGCGTGTCAGGCTCGAACATCCCGACCTGCTGCTCTTCACCGATGGCACCACGCTCAAATCCCATCTTCCCGCAGAGCAGCGTGACGAGATCGAACGGAAGCTTGCAGAACGCGGCATCATTCTCGACGCGGTCGCCACAATGAAACCCTGGGTCCTATCCAGCCTGCTGACATTTCCCAAATGCGAGAGACAGCGCAAAAGCGAGGGCGAAAAATCGCTCGATGAAAAGCTTGCTCTCGACGCGCAGGCCGAGGGCCGCGATGTTCTGGGCCTTGAAAGTGCGGAAGAACAGCTCCTGGCGATGAGCCGGATGCCGCTCGATTTCCATGTCCGCAGCCTTGTGGCTACCATCGACTATGGTGACGGGATCGAGGATGCCATGGAGACAATGACTGCACTTTATCTCAAGGGCGAGGTCGGGATGATCATGCCGGCGCTTCGGAAGATTGTTCCCGACAACCTTTCCGACGAGGACTATGATTTGTTTCTAAAATATCTCATTTCGGACCGCAATCACGTCATGGCTGATCGTGCCGTCCCGATCATCGACAAGGGAAATGCCTTTATTGCCGTTGGCGCGCTGCATCTGCCGGGCGCGGATGGGGTAATCGAATTGCTGCGTGCAAAGGGTTATCGGGTGGTTCCGCTATAATCGTCGATAGAGCATTTCCGGTGATGCAGGAAATGCTCTAGCCAGCTTTCAGGTCCGTGATGCTGTTCTCGATGGCGGTTATATTGAGTTCGAGCTCGGCAATCTGTCTCAATATGGATTTTCCCGGAAGCGCTTCTTCCCGAGCCGCCTCATCCAGAAGCTTGAACTGTTCATCGCGCAGAAGCGACGAAAGTTTCTCGAAGCGTTCAATGGTTTTCAGGTTTTCTTTCGACGGCATAATGTCATTCCTCAAAATTTCGGCGTCGTCTCTGATCGCTTGTAACGACCCTGCCTTATCAGTGCTTTACAGTGATAAAGCCCGGATAGCCAGTTGATCGATCATATTTTCGATCAGCAGATCGCATCCGTGATTGAATATACATAAATGATGCGCAGTTTCTCTTGCGTTAACACCAGCGCCGCCGCCCCGCTCCGCACGTCTATTCGTACTGGCTCGTACGCATATTAGCGCTTCTGGAACTATCCGCTCTTTTTCGCATTGATATACACCGGGTTTGTTATTGCAGCGCATGACGGCACGCATTCGAGGCGGTCGGAACATCGATTGCCCGAGGACCAGACGCAATGCCCGGCCAACTGTCACTTCCCGACTGTCGTTTCGATGGCGGAAGGGACCATTGGAGGACCCGATATGGTTGACCCCCTCGACCCGCGAAACAATGACCCGCGGAACAACGACCCGCGCACGACAACCGACCCCAGGCTTTCGGACCCGTCCGGAATGCCGCCGCCACCGCCTGCGCGCGGCGGAAGCGGCTATCTGCTTGGGGCGGTGCTGCTGGCGGCAATAATCATCCTGGCTTATTTCTTTTACCGCAACGGCAGCGGGACAGACACAGCCGCTCCACCTTCGCCCCCCCCGGCGACGCAGAGCGAGCCTGCAACACCTGCTCCGGCTCCCCCGGCCAGCCCGCCAGCGCAAAACTAGAGCGGTTCCTGTTCTGACAGAATCGTCGGAAATGCTCTAGACATCGAAAAAAGGCCCGCATCTGCGGGCCTTTTGCAGTTCCATATAATGGCCGATCACATATGGATCGGCTTGGCGAAGGTCGCCAGGGCGGATTCGCGCACGGCTTCCGACATGGTCGGATGCGCGTGGCAGGTGCGGGCCAGATCTTCCGACGATCCGCCGAACTCCATCAGAACAGCCAGTTCGTGGATCATTTCGCCGGCATTGTAGCCGAGGATATGAGCGCCCAGGACGCGGTCCGTCGCCTTGTCGGCGAGGATCTTCACGAACCCGTCGGTGTGAAGCATGGCGCGTGCGCGACCATTGGCCGTGAACGGGAACTTGCCGACCTTGTATTCGATACCGGCAGCTTTCAGCTCTTCTTCGGTCTTGCCGACGGAAGCCACTTCCGGCTGCGTGTAGACGACGCTCGGAATGACATCGAAATTCACGTGACCGGCCTGACCGGCAATGATTTCGGCAACCGCAATGCCTTCGTCTTCGGCCTTGTGCGCCAGCATCGGTCCCTGCACCACGTCGCCGATGGCATAGATGCCTTCGACGTTGGTACGCCAGTGACCGTCGATGGCAACGCGGCCGCGATCATCGACATTCACGCCAGCTTCCTGCAGGCCGAGACCGTCCGTGTAAGGACGGCGGCCGGTCGCAATCAGAACGGCATCGGCTTCAAGCGTTTCAGCCGCACCACCCTTTAACGGTTCAAAGGTCACTTTCGCGCCCTTACCTGCCTTCTCCACGCCGGTCACCTTGGCGCCGAGCTTGAAGGCAATGCCCTGCTTTTCGAGGAGACGCTGGAACTGCTTCGACACTTCGCCGTCCATGGGCCCGAGCACCTTGTCGAGATATTCCACGACGGTGACCTTGGCGCCGAGACGCGCCCAGACGGAACCAAGTTCGAGGCCGATCACACCGCCGCCGACGACGATCAGGCTGCCCGGAACCTTGTCGAAGGAAAGCGCGCCGGTCGAGGAAACGATGACTTTCTCGTCAATATCGACCTTGACGCCGGGAATGCCGGCAACGTCGGAGCCGGTGGCGATGATGATGTTCTTTGCTTCGATTTCCTCGACCTTGCCGTCTTCGGCGGTCACGGAAACCTTGCCCTTGGCCACGATCTTGCCGGTGCCGATGAAGGACGTGATCTTGTTCTTCTTGAACAGGAATTCAACGCCGGTGACGTTGGACTTCACGGTCGCATCCTTGTGCGCCAGCATCTTGCCCAGATTGAGCTTCGGCGTCACTTCCACGCCGAGCGTATCGAAGGAATGACCGGCTTCGGCAAAAACTTCCGATGCATGCAGCAGCGCCTTGGAGGGAATGCAGCCGATATTCAGGCAGGTGCCACCGAAGGTCTTGCGCTTCTCCACAACAGCAACGGAAAGACCAAGCTGTGCAGCCTTGATCGCGGCGACATAACCGCCGGGGCCCGTACCGATGACAACCACATCGTATGACATTGAACTATCCTTCTTCAGTCTGTCCTGAACGCTTTCGGGCGACCCGGTTCATCCGGCGATGCCCTTCATCCGCAATTATTCACATGCAACCGGCATTTTTCAGGAGCCGGTCATTCCTGGTCGGGCGTGCATCCCTGAAAGCGGAACACTTCCCACTGCAGCGGCTTTTCGGGTTTTGCCGCTCCAAAATCATAACCGTCGAGCGCCGTCACCAGATCGGGCAGCAGGATCGCCTGCGCCGCCGGTTCCTCCGCCTTCGGCAGCACCTCGGCTTCCGCGCCTTCCTTCAAGGCATAGATGACGCTCTGCCAGATGCTGCAATCGTCGAGGTCTTCCGGATTGGAACCATCGCCCTTGCAGTTGAAGGTCAGCAAGGCATAGGGGCGCGCCACGCCCTCCTCCGGCCAGATCACCATGCCGCTCAGCTTGAACTCCGGCTTGTCGTTGGCCGTGATGGTGAACTCATTGGTCGGCGCCGGGGTCATTTTCAGATCATTCGGCTGCTCCGGACGGAAGGTCAGCGTGTAGGCATCGTCGCGATCACGATAGATCGCGCGGTTCTGCGTGCAAGCCGCCTGAACGGCGGTGGAGAACACCGAAAGCGCGAGCGCGGCAAAGGCGGTGGTCCTGAAAAGCTTGTGTGCAATATGCATCTGTCGGTTCTCCCTGGGTGTTCCGGCTGAGCTTTTCCGGCAGCGAATCCTCGGCTTGCGAAGATAAGGATTACATAGCCTTTTCGGTGGCAAGTTTAAGCCCCAACGCGATGAACACAACTCCGCTGGCGCGATCGATCCACTTCGAGGCGCGCGAGAAGGCCGCGCGCATCTTCGGTGTCGTCATGAAAAGGCTGACGCCGACGAACCAGGAGATCAGCGCGGTCGCCATCACGACGCCATAGCCGAGCTTCACCTCGGTCGGCGTATGGGCATGAACGACCGTGGAGAAAATCGACAGAAAGAAGAACACCGCCTTGGGGTTCAGCGCATTGGCGGCAAAGCCGAGGCCGAAGGCCCTGGCGAAGCTCTGCTGCTTGCGCGGCTCCTTTGGCGAAGCCTCCACGTCGATCTTCGTCGTACCGGCCCGCAGCGCCTTGATGCCGATATAGACCAGACAGGCCACGCCGCACCATTTGACGATGTTGAACAGGTAGATCGACTTGGAAATGATGAGCCCGAGCCCGAGCACCGTATAGGTGACATGCATCATCAGGGCGGCGCCGATACCGAAGCTCGTGATGATCGCTTCACGGCGGCCATGCAGCAGCGATTGCCGGATGACCATCGCAAGATCAGCGCCGGGGGAAACGATGGCGAAGACGAAGATCGCCATCAGGGATGCAAGTTCGAAAAGATAGGGATGCATCGTGTTTCCTTCGTTGCGCGTGTTTCACGTGCAGGCTGTCATCACAGAACCAAAGCCAGAAGCATGATACCGAGCCCCACCAGGCTGATGAGCCAGACGAAGGAACGGAAATAGGGAATGCCCGCCAGATAAAGCGGGATATAGACGATGCGGCCCAGCAACCAGAGCCACGCCCCGAGGATACCCCACCCGGACGGGTCGCCTTTCAGCACAAGCGCCAGCGCCAGACCGATGAAGGCCGGATAGGTCTCGCGGAAATTGGCGGAGGCCCGTTCCGCGCGACCGGCAAACTTGCCGGAGGGTTTCAGCCCCTCGTCGCGCGGACCGGCATTCCACCGGGAGCCGAGTTCCTTCGTTGCCGCAAAGCCCTGCAGGAGGATATGAACCACCAGCAGGACGACGCTCCCGCCGATCAGCGGCAGGAACGGGGATGCGGAGAAGAGGCCCGACTCCATCGTTCTTCCTTAGAGATCGAGAACCAGACGTTCCGGATCTTCCAGGCTTTCCTTGACGCGCACGAGGAAAGTCACGGCTTCCTTGCCGTCCACGATGCGGTGATCGTAGGAAAGCGCCAGATACATCATCGGGCGGATCACGATCTGGCCACCGACGACAACCGGACGTTCCTGGATCTTGTGCATGCCGAGGATGCCCGACTGCGGAGCGTTCAGGATCGGCGAGGACATCAGCGAACCGTACACGCCGCCATTGGTGATGGTGAACGTGCCGCCCTGCATGTCGGCCATGGACAGCGAACCGTCGCGAGCCGCCTTGGCCAGACGTCCCAGTTCCTTTTCGATTTCCGCGATCGACATGCTGTCGGCGTCACGGATGACCGGAACCACGAGACCCTTGTCCGTGCCGACGGCCATGCCGACATGGGCGAAGTTCTTGTAGATGATGTCGGTGCCGTCGATCTCGGCGTTGACCGCCGGGATTTCCTTCAGCGCATGGGTCACGGCCTTGGTGAAGAAGCCCATGAAGCCGAGCTTCACGCCATGCTTCTTTTCGAAGATGTCCTTGTACTTGGTGCGCAGTTCCATCACCGCTGACATGTCGACTTCGTTGTAGGTCGTCAGCATGGCGGCAGTGTTCTGGGCGTCCTTCAGACGCTTGGCGATCGTCTGGCGCAGGCGGGTCATCTTCACGCGTTCTTCGCGCGATGCGTCGTCAGCAGGCGATGCCGGGCGGGCAGCAGCCGGTGCGGCGGCGGCAGGAGCAGCCGAAACACCTTTTGCAATAGCGTCAAGCACATCGCCCTTCAGCACCTGACCGCGCTTGCCCGAACCTTCCACCTGATCGGCGGAAAGGTTGTTTTCAGCAAGCAACTTGGAGGCTGCCGGAGCAGGCTGCATGGCCGGGCCGGACGAGGCGGAAGCGGCTGGCGCCGCAGCAGCTGGAGCGGCAGCTGCAGGCTTGGCTTCTTCCTTCTTCGCAGCCGGGGCCGCAGCGGCGGCAGCGCCGTCACCGGAAATCTGGCCGAGAAGCGCGTTGACTTCGACCGTGTCGCCTTCCTTGGCCACGATCTCGGCCAGCACACCAGCAGCAGCAGCCGGAACTTCCACTGTCACCTTGTCGGTTTCCAGTTCCACCAGCGGTTCGTCGACAGCGACGGCATCGCCAACCTTCTTGAACCACTTTCCGATGGTTGCCTCGGTAACGGACTCCCCAAGCGTGGGAACGCGAATTTCGGTAGCCATGGTTTCTTCTTCCGTTGATCTTCAGTCTTTAAAGTTCGTTCGATGTGAATTGCCGGTCGGCGCTCAGCCGAGCGCATCCTCAAGGAAAGCGGCAAGCTGTGCAAGATGCTTCGACATCAGGCCCGTTGCAGGCGATGCTGCGGCCGGACGGCCCGCATAGCGCACGCGCTGATGCTTGGCGTCGATATGAGCGAGCACCCATTCCAGATACGGGTCGATGAACGACCATGCACCCATGTTCTTCGGCTCTTCCTGGCACCAGACCATTTCCGCCTGACGGAACCGCGACAGCTCGTTGATGAGCGCCTTGGCCGGGAACGGATAGAGCTGTTCCACGCGCAGCAGGTAGACGTCGTCGATGCCGCGCTTTTCGCGCTCTTCGTAAAGGTCGTAATAGACCTTGCCCGAGCAGAGAACGACGCGACGGATCTTTGCATCCTTCTGGAGCTTGATGCCTTCGTCCTTGTTGTACTGAGCATCGTCCCACAGCAGGCGGTGGAACGAGGATTCGCCCGACATTTCGGCCAGCGTCGAAACGGCGCGCTTGTGGCGCAGCAGCGACTTCGGCGTCATCATGATGAGCGGCTTGCGGAAGTCGCGCTTCATCTGGCGGCGCAGGATGTGGAAATAGTTGGCCGGCGTCGTGACGTTCGCCACCTGCATGTTGTCTTCGGCGCAGAGCTGGAGATAGCGTTCCAGACGAGCGGAAGAGTGTTCCGGACCCTGGCCTTCATAGCCGTGCGGCAGGAGACAGACGAGGCCGGACATGCGCAGCCACTTGCGTTCGCCCGACGAGATGAACTGGTCGAACACGACCTGTGCACCGTTGGCGAAATCGCCGAACTGGGCTTCCCACAGGACCAGAGCGCGCGGATCGGACAGCGAATAACCATATTCGTAGCCGAGCACCGCTTCTTCGGAGAGCATCGAATTGATGGCCTCGTAGATAGCCTGACCCTTCTGGATATTGTTGAGCGGAATGTAACGGTTCTGGGTTTCCTGATCGTAGAGAACCGTGTGGCGCTGCGAGAAGGTGCCGCGCTCGACGTCCTGACCCGACAGGCGGATTGGGCTGCCTTCGGCAACCAGCGAACCGAACGCCAGTGATTCGGCCGTCGCCCAGTCGATCCCCTCGCCCGTTTCCATCATCTTGGCGCGGTTGTCGAGGAAGCGCTGGATCGTGCGGTGGACATGGAAGTCCTTCGGCACTTCAACCAGCTTCTTGCCGATTTCCTTGAGCGTCTTCATCGGCACGGCGGTCTTGCCGCGGCGCTGTTCGTCGGCGTTGTCGGCAGTACGCAGACCAGCCCATGCGCCGTCCAGCCAGTCGGCCTTGTTCGGCTTGTAGCTCTGTCCGGCTTCGAATTCGGCTTCCAGATTTTCGCGCCACTGCGCTTTCATCTGGTCGATTTCTTCCTGCTTGATCAGGCCTTCGGCGATCAGCTTTTCGCTGTAGAGCTGAACCGTGGTCTTGTGCCCGCGGATCGCCTTGTACATCAGCGGCTGGGTGAAGGACGGCTCGTCGCCTTCGTTATGACCGAAGCGGCGATAGCAGAACATGTCGATGACCACCGGCTTGTGGAAGGTCATGCGGAACTCGGTCGCAACCTTGGCTGCAAACACCACGGCTTCCGGATCGTCGCCATTGACGTGGAAGATCGGCGCTTCGATCATCTTCGCCACATCCGACGGATAAGGCGACGAACGCGAGAAGGCCGGATTGGTGGTAAAACCGATCTGGTTGTTGATGATGAAATGGACCGTACCGGCAACGCGGTGGCCCTTCAGGCCCGAAAGGCCGAGACACTCGGCCACAACGCCCTGACCGGCAAAGGCGGCATCGCCGTGCAGCAGCAGCGGCAGAACCTTGGCGCGGGTTGCAAGCGGAACCATGTCGTCGCGGGTGCGACCGGCCAGCAGGTCCTGCTTGGCGCGGGCCTTGCCCATGACGACCGGGTTGACGATTTCAAGGTGCGACGGGTTGGCGGTCAGCGACAGGTGAACCTTGTTGCCGTCGAACTCACGGTCCGACGAAGCCCCCAGATGGTACTTCACGTCGCCCGAACCTTCCACGTCGTCCGGCGCGTAGGAGCCGCCCTTGAACTCGTGGAAGATGGCGCGATGCGGCTTGCCCATGACCTGGCTGAGCACGTTCAGACGGCCACGGTGGGCCATGCCGAAGATGATTTCCTTGACGCCCATGGCGCCGCCGCGCTTGACGATCTGTTCCAGCGCGGGGATCAGCGATTCACCGCCATCGAGGCCGAAACGCTTGGTGCCCTTGTACTTGACGTCGATGAACTGCTCGAAGCCTTCCGCTTCGATAAGCTTCGACAGGATGGCCTTCTTGCCTTCCGGCGTGAAAGCAACCTTCTTGTCCGGGCCTTCAATGCGTTCCTGAATCCAGGCCTTTTCAGCCGGATCGGAGATATGCATGAATTCGACGCCGATCGTGCCGCAATAGGTGCGCTTCAGGATGTCGAGCATTTCCGGCACGGTCGCATATTCGAGGCCGAGCACGTTGTCGATAAAGATCTTGCGGTTGTAGTCGGCAGGCGTGAAACCGTAGTTTTCCGGTTCCAGCTCGTTATAATCGTTCGGCTTTTCGGAGAGACCGAGCGGATCGAGATTGGCGTGCAGATGGCCGCGCATGCGATAGGCGCGGATCATCATGATGGCGCGAACGCTGTCGCGGGCAGCCTGCGTTATCTCTTCGCTGGTCAGCGCTGCGCCGGTCGCCCCCTTCGCTTCGCCCTTTGCCGCCTTGCCCTTCAGCTTGTCGGTAACGTGCTTTTCGACTTCGGCCCAGTTGCCGTCGAGCGCGGAAATCAGTTCGCCATTGGCAGCAATCGGCCAGTTCTTCCTGGTCCAGGACGCGCCTTCAGCGTTCTTCTTCACATCGTCGGCATTATCGCCCAGCTTCGCGAAGAAATCGCGCCACTGCGGATCGACCGAATTCGGATCGTCCTCATATTTGGCGTACAGCTCCTCGATATAGTCGGCATTGCCGCCATAGAGGAATGAGGTAAGGGCGAAAACGTCGTTGGCTTGTTCTTGCCTTGCCATAGCCTATCCGGAGCAGTGCTCCGTCTCCTTGTCAGTGGCTCATCTTGCGCGGGCCGGAAGTTTGAAACTTCATCCCTCACGCCGCCGGGGAGGAACCGCTACAGACCCCGGCATGACTAAACTCTACGCGTCGGAACGGATATCCGTCCCTCTAAACGGATCACATGACCCGCTCTTATGCCAAACCCGGCAGCGGCTTTCGCCGCAGCCGGGATATTCAGATCGTTACGCGATCTCAGCCCTTGAGGACTTCGACCAGCGTCTTGCCGAGCTGCGCCGGCGACGGCGACACGCGAATGCCAGCCGATTCCATGGCTGCAATCTTGTCTTCCGCGCCGCCCTTGCCGCCGGAGATCACGGCGCCGGCATGGCCCATGGTGCGTCCGGCAGGAGCCGTACGGCCAGCGATGAAGCCGACCATCGGCTTCTTGCGACCGCGCTTGGCTTCGTCCTTGAGGAACTGCGCCGCATCTTCTTCAGCCGAACCGCCGATTTCACCGATCATGACGATCGACTTGGTTTCGTCGTCGGCCAGGAACATTTCCAGCACGTCGATGAACTCGGTGCCCTTGACCGGATCGCCGCCGATACCGACAGCGGTGGTCTGGCCGAGGCCTTCGTTGGAGGTCTGGAACACTGCTTCATAGGTAAGCGTTCCGGAGCGGGAAACAACGCCCACCGAACCCTTCTTGAAGATATTGCCCGGCATGATGCCGATCTTGCATTCTTCAGGGGTCAGGATGCCCGGGCAGTTCGGTCCGAGCAGGCGCGACTTCGAGCGTTCCAGACGCTCCTTGACGCGAACCATGTCCATGACCGGAATGCCTTCGGTGATGCAGACGATGAACGGGATTTCAGCTTCGATGGCTTCGATGATCGCGTCGGCTGCACCTGCTGGCGGAACATAGATCACGGAAGCGTCGGCGCCGGTGCGTTCCTTGGCTTCGGCAACGGTTGCGAAGATCGGCAGCTTTTCGCCCTTGGCGCCTTCCCAGGTTTCGCCACCCTTCTTCGGATGGATGCCACCGACCATCTGCGTGCCGTAATAGGCAAGCGCCTGTTCGGTGTGGAAGGTGCCGGTCTTGCCGGTCAGGCCCTGTACGAGAACCTTGGTGTCCTTGTTGACGAGAATGGACATGCCTTAATTCCCCTTCACTGCAGCGACGATCTTCTGCGCCGCATCGTCGAGATCGTCGGCCGAAATGACGTTCAGGCCGCTCTCGTTGATGATCTTCTTGCCGAGTTCGACATTGGTGCCTTCGAGACGGACAACCAGCGGAACCTTGAGGCCGACTTCCTTGACCGCGGCGATCACGCCTTCGGCGATAACGTCGCACTTCATGATGCCGCCAAAGATGTTGACCAGAATGCCCTGGACAGCCGGATCAGCGGTGATGATCTTGAACGCCGCCGTCACCTTCTCCTTGGAAGCGCCGCCGCCAACGTCGAGGAAGTTGGCAGGTTCTGCGCCGTAGAGCTTGATGATGTCCATCGTTGCCATGGCAAGGCCTGCGCCGTTGACCATGCAGCCGATATTGCCATCGAGCGCGACATAGGCGAGGTCGTACTTGGAAGCTTCGATTTCTTTTTCGTCTTCTTCCGACAGATCGCGCAGTTCCTGAATGTCAGGATGACGGAACAGGGCGTTGCCGTCGAACGACACCTTGGCGTCGAGAACGCGCACGCGGCCATCGGTCATGACGATCAGCGGATTGATTTCCAGAAGGCTCATGTCCTTCTCGGTGAAGGCCTTGTAGAGGATCGGGAACAGCTTGACGCCGTCTTCGCGAGCCTGGCCTTCAAGCTTCAGCGCATCGGCGAGCTTGTTGGCGTCCTCATCCGTCACGCCCTTGGCAGGGTCGATGGCCACGGTGACGATCTTTTCAGGGGTTTCCTCGGCAACAGCTTCGATGTCCATGCCGCCTTCGGTCGAAACGACGAAAGCCGGACGGCCAATGGTGCGGTCGATCAGGATCGAGAGATAAAGCTCGCGATCGATGTCGGCGCCGTCTTCGATGTAGAGACGGTTGACCTGCTTGCCGGCAGGGCCGGTCTGCTTGGTGACGAGCGTGTTGCCGAGCATTTCCTTCGCATTGGCAACCACTTCCTCGACAGACTTGGCGAGGCGCACGCCGCCCTTTGCATCGGCTGGCAGTTCCTTGAACTTGCCCTTGCCGCGTCCGCCAGCATGGATCTGGCTCTTGACGACATAAAGCGGTCCGGGAAGCGTCTTTGCCCATTCTTCCGCCTGTTCGACGGAATAGACAGCCACACCATTGGCGATCGGTGCGCCGTAGGTGTGAAGCAGGCGCTTGGCCTGGTATTCGTGAATATTCATCTGGTTGTCCTCTGCGGATTCCCGGTCCGTTGCATATTGGGATTGAACGGAACCGGTACGGATTGACAGCCGGAAAAGGCCGGAGCCGCAGGCAAGCGACAATCCGGCCTTGTCTGGAATTTACTTCAGCGACGGAGCGATGGCGATGCAGGCTTCGCAAAGACCGGCGACGGAGGCCACCGACTTGTCGAACTGCGCCTTCTCGTCCTTGTCGAGATCGATTTCGATGATGCGCTCGACGCCATTGGCGCCGATCACGGTCGGCACGCCGACATACATGTCCTTGACGCCATACTGGCCGGAAAGCTGGGCAGCAACCGGCAGGACGCGCTTCTTGTCCTTGAGGTAGGATTCAGCCATCTGGATGGCCGACGAGGCCGGAGCGTAGAAAGCCGAACCGGTCTTGAGCAGGCCGACGATTTCCGCGCCGCCGTCACGGGTGCGCTGGATGATCTTGTCGAGCTCGTCCTGGCTGGTCCAGCCCATCTTGACGAGATCTGGCAGCGGGATGCCGGCAACGGTCGAGTAACGGGCGAGCGGAACCATGCTGTCGCCGTGGCCGCCCAGCACGAATGCCGTGACGTCTTCAACCGAGACGTTGAATTCTTCCGAGAGGAAATAACGGAAGCGGGCGCTGTCGAGAACGCCGGCCATGCCGACGACCTTGTGCGCCGGAAGACCGGAGAACTTCTGCAGCGCCCAGACCATGGCGTCGAGCGGGTTGGTGATGCAGATGACGAAAGCTTCAGGGGCATATTTCTTGATGCCCGCGCCAACCTGCTCCATCACCTTGAGGTTGATGCCCAGAAGGTCGTCGCGGCTCATGCCCGGCTTGCGCGGCACGCCTGCGGTCACGATGACAACGTCTGCGCCTTCGATTGCAGCGTAGTCGTTGGCGCCGGTGTACTTCGCATCAAAACCGTCAACGGGCGAAGATTCGGCAATGTCCAGTCCCTTACCCTGCGGGATGCCTTCCGCAATGTCGAAAAGGACGACGTCGCCGAGTTCCTTCAGACCGGCCAGATGAGCGAGCGTGCCGCCGATCATGCCGGAGCCGATGAGGGCAATCTTGTTGCGTGCCATGATTGTTTCTTTCCTCACTTTTGATCCAGAAACGCATCAAGCCATCCGGAATCCTCCCCGGAAACGCTCAAGCGTTGGAACTGCGAGATAGGACTCTTTGGCGATAAACTCAACTCATTATTTTGCGACCAATGTTTTCAATCGGTTAGATTTATTGGTTCTTACGTAAACGTAAGATAATTTGTCAATATCAAGGCAAAAACACCCTTCCCGCCGTCGCAGACCATCCCCGACGAAGCGGCGAGGGAGCGACTGGCAAGCTGCCAATTCCAACAGCGTCGCACACCCGTCAGAAACCGGTTCCGGATTCCAGACGGGCGCCGTATCGGAAGTGCCGCGCAAACGCGCCCCGCCTCCGCATGAATTGCGTGAGCAACATAGCCCACCCGGCTTATAAGTCCAGTCTGTGGCAGTCTGATGATGGGGCCGCTTGACGAGGAGGGACGCGGAAGGTCTCAACCGGCCTTGCCGGGAGGCTCGGCCAGATATTCCGCGCTCTGCATCTCGAAGAGGCGGGAAGCGGTGCGGTCGAACTCGAAGGCCTCGGTGCCCTTGCTGGCAAGATAGAGCTTTTCCGGCTGCGCTTCGGCGGAAATGAACACCCGCGCATGATGATCGTAAAGCACGTCTATCAGCAGGATGAAGCGCTTTGCCTCGTTGCGGCGCGCATAGTCCAGCACCGGCACATCCTCGATGAACAGCGTCGGATAATGCTTGACGATGGCGATATAGTCCGAGGCGCCGAGCGGCTTCGTGCAGAGCGCATCGAAAGTGAAGCGCGCCGCGCCATGCACGGAACGGGCGATCTCGATGTCGCGCCCCTTGATGCGGATGACGTCCGGCTTTTCCTGCGCGCCATCCTTCTGTGCCGCCCAGGCCGCATCCATGCGCCTGGTGGTTTCAGCACCGAGCGGCGACAGATAGACCGGCTGGCGGTCCAGCTTTTCAAGGCGGTAATCGGTGCGGGAATCCAGATTGATCACATCGACATGGTTCTTGAGGATATCGATGAAGGGCAGGAAGAGCTGCCGGTTCAGGCCGTCACGGTAAAGATTGTCCGGCGCGACGTTGGATGTCGCCACCAGCACCACGCCACGGGCGAAGAGCGCGCTGAACAGGCGCGACAGGATCATCGCATCGGCAATGTCGGTCACGGTGAATTCATCGAAGCAAAGAACCCAGGCCTGCTGGCTGAGCGCGTCCGCCACCGGCGGTATCGGATCGTCCTGCTTGGTCTCGCCGCGCTTCAGCGCCTGACGGTGCGCATAGATGCGCTCATGCACATCCGCCATGAAATCGTTGAAATGCGCACGGCGCTTGCGTTCGACCGGCAGAAGCGAAAAGAACATGTCCATCAGCATGGTCTTGCCGCGTCCGACCTCGCCATGCACGTAAAGCCCCTTGATGACGCTCGTCGCCTCCTTGCGCTTGCCGAACAGCCAGCCGAGCGCGCTCGACTTGCGTGACAGGCGCCGGGTGCAGATTTCCTCGATCAGCCGGTCGTAACGGACGGTAAGTTCGAGTTGAGCGGGATCGGCGTCCACATCGCCTGCCGCGACCATCGCATCGTAATGTTCGCGGACGGAGGGGAAGGCTTTCAGATTACCGTCGAAAGACATGATTGCTTCCGTTCAACCTTTCAATTGCAAAAACGGCGGACCATCTTGCGATGATCCGCCTGTCTCCACAGCGCATCCCGAAACTTGCGAAGCGGTTTTCGGGCAAGATGCGCGGCAAAACAAACAATTGGAGCGCCGATCTGATTCAATCAGATCGAAATGCGCTCCAAACGAAAGAATGTCTTAGCGCGAGAGCGATACGGCCTGACCGCCCGAGGTCTGTCCATCGAAGCGGCTCGCCCCCGAGGAATAGAGCGAGGCGACGGTGCCGCCATTCGCATCATAGAGAACGAGCTGCTTGCCGTTGACGGCCCAGGAAGCGAGATTGCCGAGTTCACCGGGGCAGCGCAGCGGACCAGCGCGGAAGCCCTGGCCATATTTGGTCTGCGGCGTCGCGATCTTGCAGCTCTGACCGCCAAGCGATGCGTTCCACACACCGGCGACGGAGCCGGGCGTCAGATCGGGCGCGGAAGCCGGCGGCAGGCTTGCAACCTGCGTGCCCGGCTGCGCGTTCGGGTTCGTGGTCGGAGCCGTCGGGAACTGCGAAGCATTGGGAGAAGAAAGATTGCCCTTCTGCACCGTGCCAGCCGGAGCGGCGGCTACGGGTGGTGGCGGCGGCGGTGGCGAAACCGTATCGAGATTGCCGAACCGGGAGCTCTGGCACCCGGCCAGGACAATGCCAGCCGCCGCGAGGCTGAGCAGACTTGCTTTCGAAATTCCCATCTGGTTCTCCATTTCCGCATTTCTCATCTGGGGTGGGGATGCCCCGGGCTTCCTACCGAAGCCCTGCAATGTGACAATATTGGACCGATAAAATGGCTATATGGTTAAAAAAGCAACACCGAATACTGTCATTTTTCCCCTCCAAACCCTTCAAGATCGCTTGAAACCGCATGATAATCCTGAAACTGGGACAGGAAGGCCACAGTTTCTCCGATATTGGGGGCTGTTCTGCAGAAACCTCCGGGCCGCAACTTTTCCCAATCTCATCCGGGTACTGGCAATTTGCGGGCTTTTCCGCCATATAGACCCTAATTGTCCCATAGGCTTCATGAGCATAAGCCGCAGGAAAACGGAACCACGATAGTTATGGCCACCAGGGCAGCCTTCGCCAAGATGAACGGGCTCGGCAATCAGATCATCGTTGCCGACATGCGCGGCCGCGCGGACCGGATCACGCCTGAAGCCGCGATCCGTCTTGCAAGCGACAGCGAGACCGCCTTCGATCAGATCATGGCGATCCATGATCCACGTACAGCGGGAACCGACAACTATATCGCGATCATCAATTGCGACGGCACACAAGCACAGGCTTGCGGCAATGGCACGCGCTGCGTGGTGCAGGCGCTGGCCGCCGAAACCGGCAGGCAGGCCTTCACCTTCGAGACCCGCGCCGGAATTCTGACCGCAACGGAACACGAAGATGGCCTGATTTCGGTCGACATGGGCAAGCCGCGCTTCGACTGGCAGGACATTCCGCTTGCCGAAGAGTTTCGCGATACGCGCATGATCGAACTGCAGGTCGGCCCCATCGACGCGCCGGTGCTGCATTCGCCGTCGGTCGCATCCATGGGCAATCCGCACGCCATCTTCTGGGTCGACCGCGATGTCTGGTCCTATGAGCTGGAAAAGTTCGGACCGCTTCTGGAACATCATCCGATCTTCCCGGAACGCGCCAATATCTCCATTGCCGAGGTCACGTCGCCCGAGACGATGAACCTGCGCACATGGGAGCGTGGCGCGGGCCTCACCCGCGCCTGCGGTTCCGCCGCCTGCGCCGCAGCCGTCTCCGCAGCGCGCACGCGCCGCACGGGGCGAACTGTCACCGTCAATGTTCCGGGCGGTCCTCTCCTGATCGAATGGCGTGATGATGATCACGTCATCATGACCGGACCGGCCGAATGGGAGTTTTCCGGCACTTTCGATCCCGCAACCGGCGAATGGAGCCGCGACGCCCAGTCTCACAAGCCATCTGACAGGGGTGCAGCCTGATGTCGGTGGAAGTCGTCACATTCGGATGCCGCCTCAACACCTATGAATCGGAGGTGATGAAGCGCGAAGCCGACGCCGCCGGACTTGGTGAACTGAAGGACGGGGCGATCATCTTCAATACCTGCGCCGTGACGGCGGAAGCTGTGCGTCAGGCGCGTCAGGCGATCCGCAAGGCACGCCGTGAAAACCCGGAAGCGCGCATCATCGTCACCGGCTGCGCTGCGCAGACCGAAGCGGACAATTTCGCCGCCATGGATGAAGTCGACCTCATTCTCGGCAATGAGGAAAAGCTCAAATCCAACTCCTACCGGATGCTGCCGGATTTCGGCGTCAACCAGTTCGAAAAGGTGCGCGTCAACGACATCATGGAAGTGCGCGAAACCGCAAGCCATATGGTCGATGCCATCGAGGGTCGCGCGCGCGCCTTCGTGCAGGTGCAGAACGGCTGCGACCATCGCTGCACCTTCTGCATTATTCCCTATGGCCGCGGCAATTCCCGCTCGGTGCCGATGGGTGCGGTGGTGGACCAGGTCAAGCGTCTCGTCGGCAATGGCTATGCCGAAGTGGTGCTGACCGGCGTGGACATGACCTCCTACGGTCCCGATCTTCCCGGCAATCTGCGCCTCGGCAAATTGGTGAAGACTGTTCTCAATCAGGTGCCGGATTTGCAGCGCCTGCGTCTTTCCTCCATCGATTCCATCGAGGCCGATGACGATCTGATGGATGCGATTGCCAATGAAAAGCGGCTGATGCCGCATCTGCATCTGTCGCTGCAGGCGGGTGACGACATGATCCTGAAGCGCATGAAGCGTCGCCACTTGCGCGACGATTCGATCCGCTTCTGCGAAACGGCGCGCGGGCTTCGTCCCGATATCGTCTTCGGCGCCGACATCATTGCCGGTTTCCCGACCGAAACCGAGGAGATGTTCCAGAACTCGCTGAAAATCGTCGAGGAATGTGGCCTCTCCCACCTGCACGTCTTCCCCTACAGCGCGCGCGAAGGCACGCCTGCCGCCCGCATGCCGCAGGTGCGACGCGAAATCGTCAAGGAACGCGCTGCCCGCCTGCGCGCGGAAGGCGACCGTGCCTATGAAAAGCATCTTGGCGCGCTGAATGGCACCATGCAGCGCCTTCTGGTCGAGAAGGAAGGCATTGCGCGCACGGAAGGCTTTACGCTGGCATCGGTTGACGGCGGCGCACCGGGCGAAATCATCGAACGTATCGTGACAGGCCATGACGGTGAAAAACTCCTCACCCGTCAGGCAGAGCCGCAAGCGGCTTGAAGCTTAAGGGCATCAGAATTCATGGCAATGGGTTTCATCAAGAAAATGTTCTCCTTCGGCAAGAAGGAGGTCGAGGAAAAACCGGTTGAACAACCGGCCCCCGATGCCGTGGAAGCGGCTTTGGAAACAGAGCTTCCTGAAACCGCCGCAGCGCCTGAAGAAACGCAAGACACCGCCGTTGAAGTGGTCGTTTCCGAACCGGAAATGCCGGTGATCGCCCGCGAGCCGGAGCCGATGGAAGAGCCTGCCTCTGAAACGGTTGAGGAGGAAAAGGCGAAACCGGAACATCCGGTCGCCGAGATCGAAATCCCGATCGAACAGCCTCCGGTGATGGAACCCATCGCGGTCGAGGCACCTGCGCCAGAACCGGTTGTCGAAACTGTTGTTGAGCCTGTCGTTGAGCCCGGGCCGGAACCGGTTTCCGAACCCGAGCAGCCCGAAGTCGCAAAAGCTCCTGATGCAGCTGTAGTAAAGGAAGCAGTCGAACCCGCAGCTCAGCCGGAGCCGGTGAAGCCCAAGAAGGTTAAGGTCGCCAAGGCCGTCGAGGAACACAAGGAAGAAGCCCCGGTTGAGGCAGCGCCTGAACCAAAGCTGTCCTGGTTCGAGAGGCTGCGTCGCGGCCTGCTCCGTTCATCGAATTCACTCAGCGAATCCATCGGCGGCATTTTCACCAAGCGCAAGCTCGATGACGACACGCTGCAGGATCTCGAAGATGTGCTGATTCAGGCCGATCTCGGGCTTGAAACCGCCATGCGCGTCACCGACGCGCTTGCCTCGGGACGCTACGGCAAGGACGTGACGGGCGAGGAAGTGCGCACCATCATGGGCGCGGAAATCGAAAAGGTTCTGGGCCCGGTGGCAAAGCCGCTGGAGCTTGACCTGTCGCACAAGCCGCATGTGATCCTCGTCGTCGGCGTCAACGGCACCGGCAAGACGACGACCATCGGCAAGCTTGCCGCAAAGCTCACCGCTGGCGGCCTCAAGGTCATGCTCGCGGCAGGCGATACGTTCCGCGCAGCCGCGATCGAACAGCTGCATATATGGGGCGAGCGTACCGGCTCACCGGTCGTCTCCTCCAAGCTCGGCGCCGACGCGGCGGGGCTTGCCTATGATGCATGGGAAAAGGCCAAGGAAGCGGGCAGCGATGTGCTGATCATCGATACGGCGGGACGCTTGCAGAACAAGGCCGAACTGATGGACGAGCTTGCCAAGATCGTGCGCGTTCTGGGCAAGCATGACCCGGAAGCGCCGCATACGGTGTTGCAGACGCTCGACGCCACCACTGGCCAGAACGCGCTTAATCAGGTCGAGATTTTCAAGAATATCGCGGGCGTCAACGGCCTCGTCATGACCAAGCTTGACGGAACCGCGCGCGGCGGCATTCTGGTAGCGATTTCGGCCAAGCATAAACTGCCGATCTATTTCATCGGCGTCGGCGAAGGCGTCGACGATCTGGAACCCTTTGCGGCCAAGGATTTTGCCCGCGCCATCGCAGGAGTTGCCTGATGGAGCATCCCGTTTTCGAGCGCGACCCGTCGCAGAAAAGTGAAGTCGAGCGCCGGGAAGTCCCGCCGCTCCTGAAGCTGGCGCTGGAACTTGGACCGCTTCTGGTCTTCTTCTTCGCCAATGCGCGCGGTGAAATGCTGATCGAGCGTTTTCCGGTGCTGGCTTCCATCGGCGCGCCTATCTTTCTGGCGACAGCCCTTTTCATGGCGGCAACCGTGATCGCGCTTGCCATTTCATGGTCGATGACGCGCACGCTGCCCATCATGCCGCTCGTCTCCGGCATTGTCGTGCTGGTGTTTGGCGCGCTGACGCTCTGGCTGCACAATGACACCTTCATCAAGATGAAGCCCACCATCGTCAACACGCTGTTCGGCGCGATCTTGCTGGGCGGGCTTTTCTTCGGCAAATCCCTGCTCGGCTATGTCTTCGATTCGGCCTTCCGTCTCGATGCCGAGGGCTGGAGAAAACTGACGCTGCGCTGGGGCCTGTTCTTCATCTTCCTCGCCGTGGTCAACGAACTTGTCTGGCGGAATTTTTCGACCGATGCCTGGGTATCGTTCAAGGTCTGGGGCATTATGCCCATCACCGTTGTCTTCACGCTTTTACAAATGCCGCTTATCCAGAAGCATTCACTGACGGAAGACAACAAGACCGCGTCGTAACGGGAGGACGGACACCATGAACGACATCGCATCACGGCTTGAAATCGAACAGTTCATCTGCCGCAGCGACAATTACGGCGTCCTCATTCACGATCCGCAAAGCGCGCTCACCGCTTCCATCGATGCGCCCGACGCGGCGGCTGTCGAGGCGGCGCTGAAACGGCGCGGCTGGACGCTCGACTTCATCTTCACCACCCACCACCACCTCGACCATGTGGAAGGCAATGAAGCGCTGAAGGCGAAATACGGGGTCGGCATCATCGGTCCCAAGGCCGAGGAAACGAAGATTCCGGGCATCGACCGGACCGTGAAGGACGGCGACGAGTTCACCTTCGGGCTCTTCCGGGTGAAGGCCATCGCTACACCGGGGCATACGGCGGGCGAAATCTCCTACTATATTCCCGACGCGAAAGCCGTCTTCACCGGCGACACGCTGTTCGCGCTCGGTTGCGGGCGGCTTTTCGAGGGAACGCCGCTCACCATGTTCCAGTCGCTTCAGAAGCTGATTGCGCTTCCCGGCGGCACGGCGGTCTATTGCGGCCATGAATATACCGAAAGCAATGCCCGCTTTGCGCTGACCATCGACCCGGCCAATTCCGCACTCAAGGAGCGTGCCGCAGAGATTGCGCGCCTGCGTGCCGCCGACCGCATGACATTGCCGTCAAGCATCGCGCTTGAAATGGCGACGAACCCTTTCCTGCGCTGGCACGATGCAGGCATTCGCAGCCGCCTCGGCTTGCAGGATGCGCCCGACGAAGCCGTGTTTGCCGAAATCCGCAAGCGCAAGGATATGTTCTGACATATGGTATTGAGCGCGAATCGTTCCACAGTTCGAGGATAGAAGAATGACGGTGTTATCCCGTTTCAAGATTGCAGGCTGCGCCGTTTTCCTCGGCCTCTCGCTTGTCGCCCTGCCCGGTTCGATGACTGCCGCGTTTGCCGATGACCTGCTGCTCGACGTCGCACCGAAGCAGACGCCTGCCGAGATCAATAATTTCAAGCTGAGCGAAGATTTCCTCTCGCGCATGGAAAAGGTGCAGGAACAGCTGGGCGGCATGGAACTTTCGGCGACGGAAGAGGAAGGACAGGACGCCACGCCTTCTTTCGACAAGATGGTGAAGAGCGTCGAATCCCGCCCGCAGGTCGTGGAAGTGCTCAAGGCCCAGAACATAACGCCCAGCGATTATATCCTAGGCTATTTCGCCCTGATGAGCAGCCTTGCGGCGGCTGATGCGGAGAGCGAGCCGCAGCTGGTGGACGAGTTGAAGGACATCAATCCCGAACATCTCGCCTTCGGCAAGCAATATAGCGAACGCATCCGCGTCCTGATCGGCGAGTAAGTTTTCCGCGATTGCCAATCTCCTCATCTTGAGGAGGTATCTTGAGCTTGCGAAGGATACCGTCTCGAAAGATCGGAGATGGACCCTTCGAGACGCGGCCCTCGAATTCTCGGGCCGCTCCTCAGGATGAGGGACGGAAAAACAGAGCAGTGGGAACCGCTCTAAGTATTTTCTTCATCGCATTATCCCACGCATCGAAGCGGGATAAGAAATCAGTCCAGTGGACTGATTTCCCCGTGTAGACGTTTCACACTTTTGCTGGAAATGCTCTATTTTACCGCACAGGTTGCCTCAAAAGCCGCAATGCGTTGATCGTCACAAGAACGGTCGCGCCCGTATCGGCCAGAATGGCGGGCCAGAGGCCGGTGATGCCCAGCACCGTGGTCACCAGAAAGACAGCCTTCAATCCAAGCGCTATGGCAATGTTCTGATGGATATTGCGCATGGTCCGCTTGGAAAGGTCGACCATTTCCTCCACATCGCCAACCCGGCCGTGCAGCACGGCGGCGTCCGCCGTTTCCAGCGCCACATCGGTGCCGCCGCCCATGGCGATGCCGACATCGGCGGCGGCAAGCGCTGGCGCGTCGTTGATGCCGTCGCCGATCTTGGCGACGATCAGCCCTTCCTTGCGCAATTCGCCGACGATGCGCTGCTTGTCTTCCGGCAGAAGCTCGGCCCGCACCTCTATCCCCAGATCGCGCCCGATGGCTTCCGCCGTGCGGCGATTGTCGCCGGTCAGCATGACGGTGCGGATGTTGGCCGCCTTCAACTCCCGCAAGCCGGCAATGGCATCGGCGCGCGGCTCGTCGCGCATGGCGATCGCACCGGCGATCCTGCCATTGGCAACCAGCACGGAAACCGTCTTGCCTTCGTCGTTGCAGGCGGCAATGCGGTTCGCCAGCGCATCCGGAATAGCCGCAATATCATTGGCGGCGCGGCGGGAACCCAGAAACAGGTCCTTCTCGCCCACCATGCCCGACACGCCCTTGCCGCCATGGGCCTTTCCTCCCGCCACCGGGGCAAGTTTCAGGCCGCGCTGTTCTGCGGCACCGACAATCGCCAGCGCCAGCGGGTGGCTTGAGCCCGCATCCAGCGACGCGGCAAGACGCAGCACTTCATCTTCCGGCAGGTCGCCCGCCAGCACATCGGTCACCTTCGGCTTGCCTTCGGTCAGCGTGCCGGTCTTGTCGAAGCAGGCCGCCGTGATCTTGCCGATGGTTTCCAGCACCGCGCCGCCCTTCATCAGAAGACCGCGCCGGCGCCCGACGAGAGCGCGGCTGCAATAGCCGCGGGCGTGGAAATGACCAGCGCGCAGGGGCAGCCGATCAGGAGGATCGCAAGTCCCTTGTAGATCCATTCGTTCCAGTCGCCGCCCGCAAGAAGCGGCGGCAGGATGGCGACCAGCGCCGCCACGACCACCACGCCCGGCGTGTAATAGGTCGAAAAACGATTGATGAAACGCTCGGTCGGCGCCTTGGCTTCCTGCGCTTCCTCGACCAGCCGCACGACGCGGGCGATGGTGTTATCCTGCGCGGCAGCCGTGACCCGGACCCGCAGCACGCCGTCACCATTGATCGTGCCGGCAAAAACCGTGTCGCCTTCAGCCTTGCCGACCGGCGTGCTTTCACCGGTGACGGGCGCTTCATCGACTGCACTTTCACCTGTCAGGATTTCACCATCGGCAGGCATGCGGTCGCCGGGCCGCACGGAAATCACATCGCCAACCGCCAGGCTGTCAGCCGCAACCTCCGAAGTCGTCCCGTTTTCTCGAGAAACGCAGTCTTCGGCACCAGCGCGGTGAGCGACTGGATGCTGGCGCGCGCCTTTCCGGCGGCCACCCCTTCCAGAAGCTCACCGACCAGGAACAGAAACACGACGGCTGCCGCTTCCTCGGTCGCGCCAATGAACATGGCACCTATGGCGGCAATCGTCATCAGCATCTCGATGGAAAACGGCGTACCGTTGAAGCCCGCCATATAGGCGCGCCTGGCAATCGGCACGAGACCGATCAGCATCGCCGCCGTGAAAGCCCACAGTTCGATCGCCGGGTAGAGATGCCCGGCTATATAGGCGGCGACCAGCCCGCCGCCGCAGGCCAGCATCATCTGGCCCTTCTTCGAGCGCCACCACGGCAGCGGTTTTGCAGGCCCGCTTGCCTTTGGCGCAACCCTGCCGCCGCTGGCAGCGGGAGCGGTGTCGGCAAGCGTGGTCCTGTAGCCCAGAGCCGTCACCTTGGCGGCGATTTCATCGCTCTTCGCCGTCCCGTCATGATTGACGTTCATCGCGCCATTGGTCACGGAGACAGACACGTCCGTCACGCCGGGCAGGCGGCGCACGGCGGTATTGATCTTGGCCGCGCAGGATGCGCAATCCATGCCATCGACCCGAAAGCGCAGACTGTCCGGCGTTGCCGCAATCTCGCTGTGGCCGTCATGATCGTGCTCATGCCCGTGATCATGCGCATGATCGTGGTGGTCGTGGTTACCGCCACACGCCCCGTGGTCATGGTCATGGTGAGAATGATCGTGCGAATGCTCGTCCTTTGCCGGGGCTTTTTCCGAGGCGACCGGCTCCGCGCCATATCCGAGACTGCGAACCTTGGCGGCAATCTTGTCGAGATCGCCCGTTCCATCATGGCTGACGGTCATCGTGCCTCCCGCAACCGAAACGGAGACATCATTGATCCCCCGCACGCGCCGCACGGCGGTTTCGATCTTGGCCGCGCAGGACGCGCAATCCATACCGTCGATGCGAAAGCGAATCTGGTTCAGTGTTTCACTCATGATCTGCTCTTTTCAGGACTGCTCTTGAATTGTCTTGAGCAAGGTCTACATCCTCTAGTGACTAGAGGAGCAAGCGGAAAATGATCACGAATATGCCCATCGGCGAAGCATCGAAGGCGAGCGGCGTCAAAGTGCCGACCATCCGCTATTACGAGCAGATCGGCCTGCTGCCTTCCCCGCCGCGCAGTGACGGCAATCGCCGCCTCTATGACCGGAGCGACATCCAGCGGCTGCTCTTCATCCGCCATGCCCGCGATCTGGGGTTTGAGGTGGATGCGATCCGCACGCTTCTCGATCTTCAGGACAATCCCGACCAGTCATGCGCGGCAGCCGACGCCATTGCACGTGCGCGCCTCAGCGATGTGGAGCATCGCATCGCAAAACTGCTTTCGCTCAAGACGGAGTTGCAGCGCATGCTGGAATGCACCGCGCATGGCCGCATCGACCAGTGCCGCGTGATCGAGATTCTCGGAAACCACGAGGAATGCGTGCACCCGAAGCATTAATCCGAGCTAGGGCGCATCCCGAAAAGGGAAATTAGTCCACTGGACTGATTTCTGATCCCGCTTCGATCGAATGAGATGCGCGATAAAACAAAAGACAGAGCATTTCCAACGCTTCATGAAAAACAGGAAATGCTCTGGTTGCCGGTCAGTTCACCTTTGAAAAACGGGTCGCCTGGATCTTGAGCGTGCCGATCTGGGTGCCGATCCGTGCCACGACTGGCGCATAGATGCCCGAATTGCCGAGCGATGCGAAGGAAATCGTCATCCGGCTGCGATTGCTCAGGTAATCGATGGCTTTCTTGCCCTTCTGATAACCGGAAATCGGGATGAACTTCGCCGAGCAGATGACCGATTCGCCGGTAAAGCCATCGGTCGTGAACGATTCGGTGCCGTTGAAGGAAAGCCTGATCTCGGCTCGCGTCTGGCCGTCGAAGACGCTCAGCGAACGATCGCAGACTGCCCGCCCATTCTTCGCCGGAATCATGAGGGCACTCAGCGGATCGCTGACACTCAGCAGGTCCTGCGGCGATGTTTCCACCCAGGGGTCGCGCTTTTTCACCGGAGGCTGGTTTTCCGCCGCGACGACATTGCCATTGGCAAAGCGGATCGTGGTGCTCTTGTTCTTGCGGCCATGCTTGTAGGCCAGATCGAAGCTCTTCGGCACGACCTTGCCGCCGACGGCGCTGCCGGTAACGTGCACGGTGCCGTCCGTATCGTCGAACACCCGCGCCAGACCGGAGGTCAGGAAACGGCCATTGAGGTTGTAATTCGCGCCATTGACCGTGGTTTCTATGGCGGACCGCGCAATGGAAAGCCCGAAAATGGAAATATCATATTCCGTCCGGTAAAGATCATCGGCCCGGGCCGCGCCGCTGGCCATCGTCATTGCCCCCAAGCTCAGGCCCGCGAAGGCCAGTCCTGCCGCAGCCGCCACACCATACTGCGCCAGCCGGTGCCGGACGGGCTTCAACACATGCGACGCTTCGATCATACTCGGCATTCCTTTCGCCTGCTTTTCCAATGAAGGTTTTCAACCACATTGGACCGCCAGAAAGTTGCGTGGGATTCTTCGATACAGTATCTGTGCAACAGGCAAAACCGGCGAAGTTATGATTGCAAGCTTTCGTGAAGACCGTTCGGAAGCCGGAAAACCGCGTCTTTGCGCGATGGATACGGAATCTCACTTGACTGCAACGGCTGCTGTCACTATAGAAACGCGACTTTCCCAATAGGCCGCCTGTCCGAGATCGCGCGCCAGCAGCATCAAACTGCGTTGATTGCTTGAATTCGGACATTCGGGTCGGGGCCTGAAGAACGTAATTGAAGGTGAGACCAAAATGTCCCGCGCTTGTGAATTGACCGGCAAGTCGGTCCAGTACGGCAACAATGTCAGCCACGCGAACAACAAGACGCGTCGCCGCTTTCTGCCGAACCTCTGCAATGTTACGCTGATGTCCGAAACCCTCGGCCAGAGCTATCGTCTGCGCGTTTCCGCCAACGCCCTGCGTTCGGTCGAACATCGCGGCGGTCTGGATGCGTTCCTCGTCAAGTCCGACGACAAGGAACTGTCGCAGCGCGCTCGCCTGCTGAAGCGTCAGATCGCAAAGAAGCAGGCTGAAGCAGTCGCTGCCTAAGCTTTCGGCCAAATGATTTGACAAAAAAGGCCGGCTCTCGTCGGCCTTTTTTGCTGGTTCCATCACCCAGGATAAAAAAATGTCAATCGAGACACCCTCTTTTTCCCGGCTTATGCCAGCGATACTGGCCATGTGCGTGGCGGTTGCCGCGTCGAATATTCTCGTCCAGTATCCGTTCCAGCATTTCGGCCTCGGTGAAGTTCTGACCTATGGTGCGTTCACCTATCCTGTCGCCTTTCTGGTCAATGACCTGACGAATCGCCGCTTCGGCCCTGCCGCCGCACGCAAGGTCGTCTATGCCGGTTTCGTGCTGGGCGTCGTCATGTCGATCTGGCTGGCAACCCCGCGCATCGCGATTGCCTCGGGCTCGGCCTTTCTTTTCGCACAGCTGATGGACATCACCGTCTTCGACCGCCTGCGCCGCAAGACCTGGTGGAAAGCGCCCTTTGCCGCCGCCATGTTCGGCTCTGTGCTCGATACGGTTCTGTTCTTCTCGATTGCCTTCGCAGCCGGATTTGCGTGGATCGACACGCTCACGGGAATGCCCGATTCGTCGCTTGCCGAACCGGCGTCCTTCCTCGGCCTCGGCGTGCCGCTCTGGGCATCACTGGCTTTTGGCGACTTCTTTGTGAAGGTCATCATGGGGACGCTTATGCTGATCCCCTATGGGGCAATCCTCGCCGTCTTCGCCCCGTCGCTTTATGCGCCAAGCCGGACGACGGCGGAAGAGGCATGAAAAAAGGCGCTTGAAGCATTTCCAGCAAAAGCGTGAAGCGCCTTTGCGTTCGGAAATGCGTCAAATAAACTTCAAGCGTCCTTGCTTTACCTTCTGCCAGCCCGGTGCCTGCCCTTGGCCGGAGCCGCGGCCCCCTGCTCCTCGAAAAGCGAGGCAAGCTGTTCGGTCATGGCGCCAGCCAGTTCTTCCGCATCGACGATGGTGACGGCGCGCTGATAATAACGCGTGACGTCATGGCCGATGCCGATGGCGATCAGTTCCACCGGCGAACGCGTTTCGATTTCCTCGATCACGGCGCGCAGGTGCCGCTCCAGATAGTTGCCGGGATTGACGGAAAGCGTCGAGTCGTCGACCGGCGCGCCATCCGAAATCATCATCAGGATCTTGCGCTGTTCAGGCCGTCCAAGCAGGCGCTGATGCGCCCAGATCAGCGCCTCGCCGTCGATGTTTTCCTTCAGCAGCCCTTCGCGCATCATCAGGCCGAGATTGCGCCGGGCGCGCCGCCAGGGCGCATCGGCGCTCTTGTAGACGATGTGGCGCAGATCGTTGAGGCGACCCGGATTGGCGGGCTTGCCGCGTCCAAGCCACGCTTCGCGCGACTGGCCGCCCTTCCACGCCTTGGTGGTGAAGCCCAGAATTTCCACCTTCACGCCGCAACGCTCCAGCGTGCGGGCGAGAATATCCGCGCAGGTCGCGGCAACCGTGATCGGGCGACCGCGCATGGAGCCGGAATTGTCCAGCACCAGCGTGACAACCGTATCGCGGAAATCCGTATCGCGCTCCTGCTTGTAGGAAAGCGGCTGCGTCGGGTCGATGACGATGCGCACCAGACGCGCCGAATCGAGATAGCCCTCTTCCAGATCGAAATCCCACGAGCGGTTCTGCTGCGCCATCAGGCGGCGCTGCAGGCGGTTGGCGAGACGCCCCACCACGCCCTGCAGATTGGCAAGCTGCTTGTCGAGGAAACCGCGCAGACGATCGAGTTCCGCCTCGTCGCAAAGATCGGTCGCTTCGACCTCTTCATCGAACTCGCGCGTGAAAACCTTGTAATCGACATGCTCGGCAAAATTGGCAAAAGGCTGGTTCGGACGGCGTGTATCGCCCGGCGTTTCCGCGTCGATATCCTCGCTGTCATCCATGTCGTCGGCGGAAGCGTCGGCGGCATCCATTTCGCCCTGCTCGCCTTCATCGCTCGAACTGTCGGATTCCTCGCTTTCAGCCGAATCGGAACCTTCCTGGCTCTCGTCGCCGCCTTCCTCGTTCTCGTCGGAATCCGGCGTCTGTTCGTCGTTCTGTTCTTCCTCGTCGCTCGGTTCTTCCTGCGACAACTCTTCCGCCATGTCCATGGAAGCGAGCATGTCGCGCACCGTGCGCGCAAAGGCCTGCTGGTCTTCGAGATTGTCGCCAAGCCGGGCAATGTCGGCCGCAGCCTTCTGTTCGATCCAGTCACGCCACAGTTCCAGCACCTGCCCGGCTTCCGCAGGTGCGGCCCGCCCGGTCAGCTTCTCACGCAGCAGAAGCGACACGGCTTCCTCGAGCGGCGCGTCTTCCCTCTCGGTGACGGTGGAGAAATTGGCTTTCGAATATTTATCCGCAAGCATGGTGGAAAGATTGTCCGCCATGCCCGCCATGGCGCGCGCGCCGATGGCTTCAACACGCGCCTGCTCCACAGCATCGTAAATGGCGCGCGCCTGCTTTCCTTCCGGAGCAAGGCTCGCATGAATGCGCGGATTGTGACGCGCCTGGCGCAGCGCCATGGAATCGCCAAGGCCGCGCGTGACGGCAATATCATGCGCGGTTGGACGTTTCGGCAGGTCGGGAAGGCGGGCACGATTGGCGCTCAGGGCCGGGCGGTCGTTGGTAAACGCCACTTCCAGCTCATGCTCGCCGGAAATGGCGCGGACGCAAGCCGTTATCGCACGCTTGAACGGTTCGGAATCCACCGGTCCCGGTTTACGCTCGCGCGAATTATCGCCTATTCCTGACTTCTGGCCCGACATATGCCTATCCTGACTTCGCTTTCAAGCAAGGGCGAAGCTCATCGCCCCCGCACCAGACAGTGCACTGCCGCCGGATGATCGGGCGGCAGGCTTCCTCCGCATCAAGCGAGAACGATATTGGCCGCCGATTCCGGCAGTTCAACGCCGAAAGCACGCTGATAGAACTCAGCCACGGTCGCGCGTTCCAGCTCGTCGCACTTGTTGAGGAAGGTCAGGCGGAATGCAAAGCCGACATCGTTGAAGATCGCGGCATTTTCGGCCCATGTGATGACCGTGCGCGGGCTCATGACGGTCGAGAGATCGCCATTGATGAAAGCCTGACGGGTCATGTCGGCCACGCGCACCATCTTGTTCACGATCTCGCGGCCTTCGGCATTCTGGTAATGCTTGGCCTTGGCGAGAACGATGTTCACTTCATTGTCGTGCGGCAGATAGTTCAGCGTCGTCACGATGGACCAGCGGTCCATCTGCGCCTGGTTGATCTGCTGGGTGCCGTGATAAAGGCCGGTCGTGTCGCCGAGACCGACGGTGTTGGCGGTCGCGAACAGGCGGAAAGCCGGGTGCGGACGGATGACGCGGCTCTGGTCGAGAAGCGTCAGGCGGCCAGAGGATTCCAGAACGCGCTGGATGACGAACATCACGTCCGGGCGGCCGGCGTCGTATTCGTCGAACACCAGCGCCACATTGTGCTGATAGGCCCAGGGCAGGATGCCGTCCTTGAATTCGGTGACCTGCACGCCTTCCTTGACCACGATGGCGTCCTTGCCGACGAGATCGATACGGCTGACATGGCTGTCGAGGTTGACGCGCACGCAAGGCCAGTTGAGGCGGGCCGCGACCTGCTCGATATGGGTCGACTTGCCGGTGCCGTGATAGCCCGAAACCATCACGCGACGGTTATAGGCAAAGCCTGCGAGGATCGCGAGCGTCGTCTGACGGTCGAAAAGATAATCCGGATCAAGCTCCGGCACATAGGAATCGCCTGCCGCATAGGCCGGCACCGTCATGTCGGAATCGATCCCGAACACTTCGCGCACCGAAACCGTCGTATCCGGCAAATTGGCTATATCCCGCTCAACCTTGTTCATCATGCCTCCAGAGCGGCAGGCAGCGACCGGCCGCGAATTAATACCGGCAAGCTGCCGACCGGCAACTTTCATCCGCGGGCATGTTTTTCCGGCGAGCCGGACGGTATGCCCCTTCCGTAATTCGTTGCGGGCATCCGTGCTTGCATCCACGCCTTGGCGCGGCAGAAGAATGTCCGTCGGAGCCGTCGGCGACCGCTCCATAGTCAGCTTTCAGTCCCAAACAGGCTTTAGCAAAAACCTGCCTGCTTGAGCAATTGATAAGCCTGAATAACATCGCGAAATCTCTCTTCCGATCCGCGATCACCACCATTCGCATCCGGATGGTGCTGCTTTACCAACTCTTTATAGCGCGCCTTGATCTTATCGCCAGTCGAATTTGGTTCAAGACCGAGGGTGGCCAGCGCCTTTATTTCCAGCGTGCGGGGTTTGCGCTGCGCCTTCTGGCCCGGCGCATGCCCCTTCGCTTCCTTGAAAAGATTGAAGGGATCGCGGATGCGGTTGTGATAGGAGGCCGAACCTGACCGCATCTTGGCCACGTCGGGCGAGGTGCGCGCCTTGGCGGTGGAATTCGCCGTCGTCGACCAGGTCGGGCGGTGGCCGGTGATCGCATCCTTCTGGAATTTCGCGATGTCGCCATCGGAAAGACCGGAGAAGTAATTGAAATTCTTGTTATATTCCCGCACATGGTCGATGCAGAAGCGGAAATATTCGCCTTCACGCATCCGCCCCACAGGCGCGCGATGCGTGCCCGGCTTGTCGCAACCATCCCACTGGCAGCAGGGTGCTGAAGACTTCGCTTCCGCGGTCTTCTTGGGCTTGATGCGGATACTGTCGAAAAATTTTGAGTTCGTTGTCATCGAATCGAATTATGCGGATTATCAGTTGCTGAACAAGAATTGACATTTCGTCCGGTCGGGCTTTTGGCCATTTCAACTGGGCGAAATTTTGAAGCGGAGTGCTTTCCTGTGCGGATTTGCCCCACCTTTTGCCGCCGAAGCAGCGTTATATGAGGCACAGCGTCTATATGGGGAGAAGTGGCTCAAATGTCCATTCACAATAGCAAACAAAGCGCGATGGAAGCGAAACTGACCACGGCTTTCGCTCCCCAGCGCCTTGAAGTCATTAACGAAAGCCACCTCCACGCCGGACATCACCATGAGGATCGCGGTCATCATGAAGTCTACGACGGCACCGGCGAAACGCATTTCCGCATCCGCATCGTTGCCGACGCCTTTGCCGGAATGAGCCGCATCGAGCGCCACCGCGCCATCAACGCGCTGTTGAAGGAAGAACTGGAGAGCGGCGTCCACGCGCTGGCGCTTGAGCCTTCCGCCCCGGGGGAAGCAACGCGCCGCTGAAGATTTTTTCGGAAAGGGCATGTCTTCCGAAAGCGGAAATCGTTTCGGGTAAAGCCAGGCGCAAAACCGGTCGGATGGAGCACCTCCGCGATTCATTCGAAACGGAAATACTCTGGAGCCGGACCCTTCGGCTGTGCCTAGCAGCCGGGACCGGGAGGGCAACTTATCGCTGAGCCCTATCAGGAAACAGGCTATCCAGAGCCCGCCCCAAAACATGCAAAGCGCCCTTTCAGGCGCTTTTGCTATGCATCCAATGCCATGCGATCAAATCGATCGAACTTCGCGGAGAAAAGCAATTTCAGAATAGCATCCGATGTTGGCACAAATAGAGAAGGCTGTATCTATCTCATTATAAAGCATGCGATATGAAATTTCTCCGCAGTTTTCGTATCAGAACATAAGCTATCTACAATGAACGGTATCGCATGCTTATAGATGAACATTCCTGCCGCAATACAACCCTAGTAATACATAAATCCGGCGCTTATTTCAAATGAAATATTCTATGCTTAAATAGAGAACGACCAGCGTTTATTAGTAATATTTGTTATTAGCGTCTTCCTGCTGCGATCTCTTCTTCTATCGGCGCGGCACCGCCGCAACAATGGGGGCCGGTTTTCCATCGGCGTCGAGCGGCACGATGCGCAACCGCGTCAGGCGGTTCCTTTCCTTCTTGAGCACAGAAAAGCGTTTCCCGTAAAAGGTGAAGGCCTGCTTCACTTCCGGGATTGTCTGCGTCTCGTGAATGACCAGACCGGCGATTGTGGTCGCCTCCTCATCCGGCAGGTGCCAGTCGAGCGCACGGTTGATATCGCGAATCGGCAGCGAGCCGTCGACGATCACCGAACCGTCCGGCTGCAGGCGAACGCCCTGCATGTCGATATCGTGCTCGTCGGCAATATCGCCGACGATTTCCTCCAGGATATCCTCAAGCGTCACCAGGCCCTGCACATCGCCATATTCGTCGACAACGATGGCAATGTGGGCCTTGCGGCGGAGAAAAGCGTCGAGCTGGTCCTGCAATGTCGTCGTGTCGGGCACGAACCACGGCTTGCGCGCGACCTTCATGATGTCGATGCGGGTGAAATCATTGTCGACGTCGTAAAGTGCGCGCAACAGGTCCTTGGTGTGGATGATGCCGACGATATTGTCGATATCGTCGCGCCAGAGCGGCATGCGCGTGTGCGGGCTGGCCAGAATATCGCGGACGATCTCTTCCGCCGCGGCATCGGCATTGACGGTGCCCATCGAGGTCCGGTGCACCATGACGTCGCTGACTTCCAGCTCCTTGAGGTCGAGCAGGCCGCCAAGCTGGTCGCGGTCTTCCTTGATGAGCGACTTGTCGCGATGCAGCACCTCGACCGCGCCGCGCAATTCCTCCTGCGGGCTCAACATGGACCGGCCTGCGGCAAGATTGACGCCGCAGAGCCTCAGGATCGCGCGCACGATCCAGTTCACTGCGGCAGAAACCGGCCCGAGGATCAGCACCACCAGCGAAACGCTGCGCGCAACGACAAGCGAAAACCGGTCGGGACCGGAGATCGCCCAGGATTTCGGCAGCACTTCAGCGAAGATGACCAGAATGACCGTCATCGCCAATGTCGCATAGGCGACGCCCGCATCGCCGAACAGGTTGAGGAAAATGCTGGTGGCAATCGAGGAGGCCAGAATATTGGCGAGGTTGTTGCCAATCAGAAGCACGCCGATCAAGCGGTCGCGACGGCTGATGAGCCGCTGGACCAGTCCCGCGCGCTCGTCGCCATTATGTTCGAGCGTGAGCATTCTGGCCCGCGACGCCGCCGTCAGCGCCGTTTCGGAGCCTGAAAAGAATCCGGAAAGAATGACGCAGAGCAGGATAATGCCGCACAGAACCCAGAGCTCGAAAGCCATTCGCCTTGTCCTCTTGCTTCGTATCTAGTGGATTTTCGAATTTGACCTTTGAAACAGCATCGCATTCAGGCGGGATTCAAACGTCGAATTCAGTCCACCAGACGGTCTTTCAAAAATTCCAGCACGGCTACCGGCGGCACATCCTTGGCAATGAAGGACTGACCGATACCGCGTGTCAGGATGAAGGTGAGCGCACCGCGCGCCACTTTCTTGTCCTGCGCAATATAATCCATCAGTTTTTCCGCAGACGGCAAGCCGCCTGGCACATCCGACAGGCGGTATGGCAGGCCGACGGTTTTGAGATGCCTCTCGACGCGCTCCGCATCCTCGATGCCGCAGAGATTCATCTTGACGGAGAAGCGATGGGCCAGCGCCATGCCGATGGCGACACCTTCGCCATGCACGAGACGGGTTGAATCGTAGCCCGTCGCCGTTTCCAGCGCGTGGCCAAACGTATGGCCGAGATTGAGCAGCGCCCGGTCGCCGGTCTCGCGCTCGTCGCGCGCAACGACAGCGGCCTTGCAGCGGCAGGATTCGGCGATGGCTTGCGTCCGCGCCGCGCCGCCGGAGAAAACCTCCTGCCAGTTCCGTTCCAGCCATTCGAAGAAGTCCGGGCGGTCGATCAGGCCATATTTCGTGACCTCCGCATAACCGGCGCGAAACTCACGCGGGCTCAGCGTATCCAAAACTTCCGTATCGGCCAGAACCAGTTGCGGCTGATAGAAGACGCCGACGAGGTTCTTGCCGTGCGCCGTGTTGATCCCGGTCTTGCCGCCGACCGAGGAATCGACCTGCGACAGGAGCGAGGTCGGCATCTGCACGAAATTCATGCCGCGCCGAACGATACCGGCAACGAAACCGGACAGATCGCCAACCACGCCGCCGCCGAAAGCCACGACCGCATCGCCGCGTTCCAGCCGCGCCGCCAGCAGGGCATTGGTGACCGTTTCAAGCGTGCCGAATGACTTGGATTTCTCGCCCGGCGCAACGATCACCGGCGTTATATCGATGCCGGCCCTGACGAAGCTTTCGGTGAGCCGCTCCAGATGCGCCCTGGCGACATTCTCGTCCGTCACCACCGCCACGCGCCCGCCTTTCAATCGCTTCGCCAGTTCTTCGCCCGCCCGGTCAACCAGCCCCTTGCCGATCAATATGTCGTAGGAGCGGTCGCCGAGCGACACGGGAACGGTGGTGACACCGGCGATGGAAGGCGCGTTCATGCATAGTCTCCGATACATATAGCGAGGCAGGCAGCCGTTAAGCCTCTAATCCTTCGAGATGACCGGCCAGAACATCGAGCAGTTCGGCGGCGATCACTTCCTTCTTGTCGTCACGCGTCATGAGCTGGAGATCGGCCAGCGCATAGACCGGATAGCGCTCGTTCATCAGCCGCAGCATGACACCGCGCGGATCGCTGTTCTTCAAAAGCGGGCGGTTCTGGCGGCGCGATACGCGCTCCATAAGAATATCGATTTCCGCATTGAGCCAGATGGAAACGCCTGCACGCGCGATTGCCGCGCGCGTTTCGGCGTTCATATAGGCTCCGCCGCCGGTTGCCAGAACCATCGGCCCGTCTTCGAGCAAGCGCATGATGACGCGGCGTTCCAGATCGCGGAACTCCACCTCGCCATAGGCTTCGAACAGTTCGGGGACGGTCATGCGCGAAACCGCTTCGATCTCCGTATCGGCATCGCGAAACGGCAGGCCGAGAAGGCTCGCCGCCTTGCGCCCGACGGTGGATTTGCCCGCGCCCATCAGCCCCACAAGCACCACGACTTTCGAACCGAGCAGATCGCGGATCAGTTCCGCTTTCTCATGTAGATTGTTTTGTTTTGCCGTGCTGCTCATTGTCCTCGTCCATTTGTTCCGGTTCCACATGAAAAACGGTTCGACGTCAATTGCTTTGATTGGTTTTGGAGGCGCGCGCGGCAGCAAGCACGGCTTTTTTGCAAGATGGGGCGCGCGGGTTCCCTTCGTCGCCGTCCTTGCTTTCGTCCAAATGCCGCAGCATAAGTGATGCATGCCAACGCTGACGCGCCTTGTCCTTTTTCTCGCTCTGGTCGCCGCCATCGTCTATGGCGCGATGTACGCGCTTGCCAATTTCGTGGAGCCCGACACGCGCGAGATCACCGTCGAAATACCGGCCTCGAAGCTGAAGCCGGTGACGATTGCGCCTCCCGTGGCCGCGCCCGATCCGGCGGAAACTGCCGACACGGCCCCCGAACCGCCCCAGGCACCGCAGGAGTGAGGATGCGCGCATCGCTGGCGATCGAAAACTTTCTGGAAATGATGAGCGCCGAACGGGGTGCTGCCCGCAATACGCTTGAATCCTACCGGCGCGACCTTGAAGCGGTGGCGGAAGCCATGGCGGCGCGCGGCGTCAATCTAGCCGAAGCCGGCGCGGACCATGTCCGCAGCGCCATCGATGCCATGGCCGTGGAAGGTTTTGCCGCAACCTCGCAGGCAAGGCGCCTGTCGGCGCTGCGCCAGTTCTTCCGCTTTCTCTATTCGGAAGGCTACCGGCAGGACGATCCGACCGGAACCGTCGATGCGCCGAAAAAACAAAAGCCGCTGCCGAAGATCATGAGCGTCGAAAACGTCACGCGGCTTCTCGACCGGGCAGTGCTTGAAGCCGAAGAGCCCGGCGAACCGGCTGATCTCATCAAGGCCTTGCGCCTTCATGCGCTACTCGAAACGCTTTATGCGACGGGGCTTCGCGTTTCGGAACTCGTGGGCCTGCCCGTCACCGTCGCCCGCACCGATCACCGTTTTCTGCTGGTGCGCGGCAAGGGTTCCAAGGAACGCATGGTTCCGCTTTCGCCCAAGGCGCGTGAAGCCCTGCAGCGCTTTCTCGCCTTGCGGGATTCCCTGCCCGGCAGCGATGACAATCCCTGGCTGTTCCCGGCATTTTCCGAAAGCGGCCATCTGGCGCGCCAGGTTTTTGCCCGCGAGTTGAAGGGACTTGCCGCGCGCGCGGGATTGTCGGCCTCTGCCGTCTCGCCGCACGTGCTTCGCCACGCCTTTGCCAGCCACCTGCTGCAGAACGGCGCTGACCTGCGCACCGTGCAGCAATTGCTCGGCCATGCCGACATTTCAACGACGCAAATCTATACGCATGTGCTTGAGGAAAGACTGCATAAGCTTGTCAGCGAGCATCATCCGCTTGCCGATTAGCCGCTCTACGGTTATGAGAAAACCGAAAATTTGCAAGATGAGCCAGTAGTGAATATGTAAGGCGCCGTAAAACAGCCTTTTTCAGGCTGGTCATAGAGCGGCACGTCCCTTTGTAAAACGCACGAACAGTCAGGCCCGATGTACAATTATCTCGATTTTGAAAAACCCGTCGCCGACCTTGAAGGCCAGATTCTCGAGCTGAAGAAGCTCGCGCAGGAACAGGGCAGCGTCGAGATGAGCGACGAGATTCGTCGCCTCGAGAAGCGTTCGGCGGATGCGCTGAAGGACATCTATCGCAAGCTGACCCCGTGGCAGAAGGCGCAGATCGCCCGCCATCCGGACCGCCCGCACTGCCTGGAATATATCGACCGGCTGTTCACCGAATTCACGCCGCTTGCCGGCGACCGCAAGTTCGCCAATGACGAAGCCCTCCAGGCCGGTTTCGGCCGCTTCAACGGTCAGCCCGTCGCCATCATCGGGCAGGAAAAGGGTTCCGACACCAAGACCCGCCTCAAGCACAATTTCGGCTCGGCCCGCCCGGAAGGCTACCGCAAGGCCGTCCGCATCATGGAAATGGCCGACCGCTTCCAGTTGCCGCTCATCACCTTCGTGGATACTGCGGGCGCCTATCCCGGCGTCAGCGCCGAGGAACGCGGCCAGGCGGAAGCCATCGCCCGCTCGACGGCGGAGTGCCTCAAGCTGCGCGTTCCGGTCATCTCCATCATCATCGGTGAAGGCGGCTCCGGCGGCGCGATTGCAATCGCCGTCGCAAACCGCGTCTACATGCTCGAGCATTCGATCTATTCGGTGATTTCGCCCGAAGGTGCGGCCTCGATCCTCTGGCATGATTCGACCCGCGCCAAGGATGCCGCTTCCAACATGCGCATCACCGCGCAGGACCTGTTCGACCTCAAGGTCATCGACGGCATCATTCCCGAACCGATGGGCGGCGCGCATCGCGGCAAGGAAGCCGTGATCGACGCCACCGGCGACATCATCACCGCATCGCTGCGTTCGATGAAGGATATCGACGGCGAAACGCTGAAGCAGGAGCGCCGCCAGAAGTTCCTCGAAATCGGCCGCAATATCTGATTTACGCCGGGAATTGGCGCGCATCCCCGCAAACTCGGCGCGGTTTTCGGGACAGGATGCGCGGCTCAAGACAAAGTGAAAAACCGTACGGGAGGCCAGGCGCCTCCCGCATTTGCATCAAGCTGCAAATTCGGCCATATTGCCGACGCGCCGGGTTTTAGCTATCTGGGCAAGGATTTATAAACGATACCGTAAGGTTTCATTTATAGGATCGGACCTTCAGGAAATCGACTTTTGCTCATAAAGTCTCTGGCGTAGCTCTAACAGACTTGATGCGACATGAAGATCAGAACCGCAATTCTAGGCTCCTTACTGGCAACCACGCTTCTTGCGGGCTGTCAGGGTTCGTCCGTATCCGACCTCAGTCTGCGGGCCGAAAAGCCGCTTCCCGAAAAGGTCGTTGCCAAGATGAAGGCGAAGGGCATGACCCGCACCTCGCCGATCATGGTGCGCATCTTCAAGGAAGAAGGCGTGCTCGAAGTCTGGAAGCAGAAGAACAACGGCAAATACGACCAGATCGCTTCCTACGAAATCTGCAAATGGTCGGGCAAGCTCGGTCCTAAATATATCGAGGGCGACCGTCAGGCGCCGGAAGGTTTCTACACCGTCCGTCCCGCCCAGATGAACCCCAACTCGAACTATTACCTGGCTTTCAACATCGGCTTCCCCAACGCCTATGACCGCGCCAATGGCCGCACCGGCCAGCACCTGATGGTGCATGGCGCATGTTCCTCGTCGGGCTGCTATTCGATGACCGACGAGCAGGTCGCCGAGATCTACGCCTTCGGTCGCGACGCCTTCAAGGGCGGCCAGCGCGACTTTCAGATCCAGGCGTTTCCGTTCCGCATGACCGCCGCCAACATGGCGCGCTACAAGAGCGATCCGAATTATTCGTTCTGGAAGATGCTGAAGCAGGGCTATGACGCCTTCGAGACCACCAAGGTTCCGCCGAAGGTCGACGTCTGCGAGAAGCGCTACGTGTTCAACGTGTCGACGCCGGACGGCCAGCCGCTTTCGCCGACCGATGCCTGCCCGCCCTCGGTTGGCGGCGAGGCGATGTCCTATGCGTCTTATGAAAAGACCTATCAGTCCGCCTTCAGCGCTGCGCAGAAGGCACCGGCACCGTCCATTCAGGGCATTGCCGAAGCCAAGCTCGTCTCCGCATGGTCTGCGGCCCGCGCGCGCGGCGAAAAGGTAACGCGCGAACCGCCGTCGCTTACGCCTGCTTCCGCTGAGAAGGCCGGTGCGCCCGACATTCGCCCGGCAACGCCGTCCGTGCAGCCGACAGCCATTGCTGCAACGCCGCAACCGGTCGCCGTTCCGGCACAGCCCGCGACGCAGACCGCAGCCGTGCCGGCACCGCAGCCGAACCCGGCAGCAGCGCAGGCTGCTGCCCCGCAGGCTTCACCGCAAGTCTCACCCCAGATCTCGTCAATGACGACCGCCAGCACGGTGGCGCAGAATGTCGAACAGGCGGCACCTGTCGCAGCCGCCGAACCGAAGAAGCCGTGGTGGAAGATCATCGGGAATTGATCGCCTTGCAGGAGGAGATTCCTGTCTACGATCTGAGGGGGCTTAAATGCCCCCTTCCGGTTTTGAAGACCCGCAATCGTCTGGAAAAAATGCCGAGCGGAGCGCTTCTCTGGGTGGAAGCGACCGATCCGCTGTCAGGCATAGATGTGCCGCATTTCTGCACTCAGGAAGGCCACGCCCTCATCACGCAGGAGCGGGAAGGCCCGCTGCACCGCTTTCTCATTCGCAGGAAGTGAGTATCAGTTCCGGGGCGAAAAGCCCGGAATGGCCAGCGGATTTTCGGTCAGCGCGGCCCGGTCCGGCCGGTCGAGGCCCGGACGTCCGAGAAACGCATCGAAAAGCTCACGCACATAGGTTTCCGGCAGATCCTTCACGATCATCACCAGAAGCGTCTCTTGCTTGCCCTGCGGCCACTGCGGCAGGCGTGCAGGCGGATGGAAAATCTTCTGCACCCCGTGGATGATCACCGGACGATCCGGGTCTTCGGCAATCTGCACGATGCCCTTCACCCGCAACAGCTTTTCCCCATGCGTCGAACGCAGAAGATCGAGAAACATGTCGAAGGTCGATAGCGGGATCGGCGCATCGTGACGCAGTGAGAAGGACCGGATCGCATCGTCGTGGTGATGATGATGATGCGTGTGCTTATGATGGTGGTGGCCCTGATGGTGGCCATGATGGTGCCCGTGATGGTGCCCGTGATGGTGATCATGGTGATGATGGTCGTGATCGCAATCCGGCCCGCAAACATGATCATGGTCATGATGCGCACCCTCGTAGGCTTCCGCCTTGAGCCAGCGCTGCACATCGGCCGATTTCGTTTCCGGATTATAGAGGCCGCATTCGAAAAGCGCCGCATAGCCTGTGCGCTGTTCACCGGCTTCCAGAATGTCCGCGCCGGGATTGAGCGCACGAAGACGCGCGGTCAACGCCGCAAGTCCTGCCTGCGCTTCCGGCAGATCGGTCTTGGTGAGCACGATGCGGTCGGCCATCGCCGCCTGCTTGACGGCTTCCTCATGATTGTCGAGCGTCGCCATGCCGTTGACGGCATCCACCGTCGCCACAACCCCGTCCAGCCTGAAAGCCTGCATGAGCACCGGATGCCCCATGATCGAATGCAGCACCGGCGCCGGATCGGCAAGGCCGGTGGTTTCGATGATGACGCGCTTCAGCGCCTTGATGCGCCCCATCTGGAGCCGGTCGATCAGGTCGGCCAGCGTGTCCACCAGCTCGCCGCGCACCGTGCAGCACAGGCACCCGTCGGCAAGCTCGATCACGCCTTCGCTGGCCTGCTCGACCAGTAGATGATCGATGCTGACCTCGCCGAACTCGTTGATGATAACCGCCGTGTCGCTGAGCGCCGGATCCTTCAGAAGCCGGTTGAGGAGCGTCGTCTTGCCTGAACCGAGAAAGCCGGTCAGCACGGAAACGGGAATGGGGTTTGGCATATCAGTTGATCGCGGTGGTCGTGGCGCCCGCCGAACGCTGCGGACGCGGCATCGGCACCGGAACCTGCGAAATATCGAGCTGGCTCGGCCGGGTGATCGGCCCCGGTTCGGACACCAGGCCCACGCGAACCGGAACCGGATCGCGATCCATCGCATGGATATAGGGCGAATTGATTTTCAGCTTGCCTTCGACATCGCGGCCATCCCAGCGATCGGCCATCGCTTCCTGGCTGCAGATCGCCTTGCGCATATCGGTGGCCTGATTGAGATTGCCGCCCCCCGTCGGGCGCAGCGTCGCCAGCGTCGCGCCGCCGCCGGCACTGGCGCGGAAAGCATCGGTCATCAGCTGCGCGGCCTGAACCGCGCGCGCTTCCTGCCGGTCGGCGCCCAGAACGATTGCCAGCACGGTGCGGCCATTGCGCGTGGCCGAGCTTGCAAGATTGAAGCCGGATGCGCAGACGAAGCCGGTCTTCATGCCGTCCGCACCGTCATAGCGGCCGAGCAGGATGTTGTAATTGGCCTGCACTTTCTTGCCTGCGCCCGGATCGATCGCCTCGGTCGCGAAATAATGCGCATATTGCGGAAATTCACGGCGAAGCTGTACGGCCAGAACCGCCAGATCACGCGCCGTCGTGTAATTCTGGGGATCGTGCAGCCCGTTCGGATTGGCGAAATGCGAGCCGACCATGCCGATGCGCTGCGCTTCCGCATTCATGCGCTGCACGAAGGCGGATTCGGTGCCGCCCACGGCTTCGGCAACTGCGACCGCAACGTCATTGGCCGACTTCACCAGCATGATCTTCAGCGCCGAATCGAGCGTCATGACCGATCCCGGCTTGTAGCCCATCTTGCTCGGCGGCTCCTTGGCGGCATTGACCGTCATGCGCACCGGCGACTCGAGCGTCATCTGCCCCGACTGAAGCGCGCGGAATGCCACATAGGCCGTCATCATCTTGGTCAGGGATGCGGGATACCAGCGCTGGAAGGCATCCTGCTGTGCATAGACCTTGCCGGTTGCCACATCCACTGCAATCGAGGGATTAGCCGCAGCAGACGCCAGTGCGACAGCGGAAAGGCCAGCAGCTGCAAACCAGATTTTCAGTGATTTCGACATCATTCCGTAGTTCCAATCGAAACGGCTTGCGACTTCTGCGGATTCGAATTGCGCCATAATGGGAGATTAACGATTTCTTTATCTATGCCATGTGGCGATGAAAAGGCAAACAGGGATTGCCCGCTTTCACCGAAACGTCATATCCTTGCAGGATCAAATCATGTCCATTCCGGCCCAATCCGGGGAGTCATCCAAAAATGCCAGTGCTGAATCGTGCCGTTGAATCGCAAGCGGAAATTGCCGCATGGCGGCGAAAACTGCACCAGAATCCCGAACTTCTCTATGACGTGCACGAAACCGCAAAATTTGTCGCCGAAAAGCTCACCTCCTTCGGTTGCGATCATGTGGAAACCGGCGTCGGCCGCACCGGCGTGGTCGGCATCATAAAGGGACGGCACGGCGACGGCCCCGCCATCGGCCTGCGCGCCGACATGGATGCGCTGCCCATTACCGAAACGAGCGGCGTGGAATGGGCCTCGCAAAATCCGGGCAAGGCGCATTCCTGCGGCCATGACGGACACACCTCCATGCTGCTCGGCGCGGCGCAATATCTGGCGGAGACCCGGAATTTCCGCGGTTCGGTGGCCCTTCTGTTCCAGCCTGCCGAAGAAGGCGGCGCCGGTGGCCTCGCTATGGTCGAGGACGGCGTGATGGACCGTTTCAACATTTCGGAAGTCTATGGCGTCCACAACATGCCGGGCCTGCCGGTCGGACAATTCGCGATGCGAAAAGGCCCGATCATGGCGGCGACCGATGAATTCGATCTCTTCATCAGCGGGCGCGGCGGCCATGCGGCACAGCCGCATCGCACCATCGACCCGATCCTGGCCGGTTCGCAGCTCATGATCGCCTTGCAGGGCATCGTGTCGCGCAATACCGATCCGCTCGATTCGCTCGTGATCTCGGTGACGAAGTTCATCGCGGGCGAGGCTTACAATGTGATCCCGGAAAAGGCGACGCTTTCGGGCACGGTGCGCACGCTCAAGAAGGAAACCCGCGCCTTTGCCGAACGCCGCATCCGCGAAGCCGCCGCCGGTATCGCAGCAGCCACTGGTGCTGAAATCACGGTGCGCTACAAGAACAATTATCCGGTCACCTTCAACCACGATGCGCAGACGGAGTTTGCCGCCCGCGTCGCAGGCTCGGTTGCAGGCGAAGGCAAGGTGGACGAGAATGTCGAGCCGATGATGGCGGCGGAAGATTTTTCCTACATGCTGGAAGCGCGCCCCGGCGCCTATATCTTCCTCGGCAATGGCGACACGCCCGGCCTTCACCACCCGGCCTATGACTTCAACGACGACGCCATTCCCTATGGCGTCAGCTATTTCGCATCATTGGTGGAAACGGCGCTTGCCGCCTGAAACTGAATAAATCCGCCTGCCCCGCTTTTTGCGGGGTTGGCGACCGACTTGAAAAACAGTATGTGTCTGAAAGCGTTCACGATGCCGGAATCACCGGCGAATGCGCATCGGTTGGTCCCGTAGCTCAGTAGGATAGAGCGACAGATTCCTAATCTGTAGGTCGCAGGTTCGATCCCTGCCGGGATCACCAACAAAATCAATATGTTGGTTGATCTGACGATTAAAATTTATGTTGCGCCATGTTGCAACTGAATAGTGAACGTTTTCAATGGTGTTCACTGGATCATGGCAGCTAGACGCAACATGGAATGCAACATGAATTAACGTTTTGATCTTGCTCGTCCAGCTTCCGAAGCATGAAACTACGGACGATTTTTTTGTCTTGAGGGACGGAATGCCACCTCGCGGTGACTTTGGTGTCATTTTCTTTCCGGCTTCGCTTTTTGGCCGGCAATGGGGCGTCCTCCTTAAGAGGCGGCAGCCCCTTTAACCACCGCTCGTGATCTTCGATCGCATCGGCTTTCGCGAATACGCTGACCAGCTTCAACAGAAGAGGGTCTAACTCTTGCGTCTCTGCCTTCCTCGGCTTTTTCGGGCGACGTTCATTTTTCGGAACCTGCGGATTGTCTGAGAATTCATCACTCATATTGGCCTCGCGAACGGCGTTAATTACAGTAGTTTGCTTGAGGGACAATATTGATCCGGGACAGGTGACAGGCAGATGAAAATCCGAGCACAGTTCATCACAACACCGCAGGGGGAGGAAATGGCAGTTCTCCCCAAGGTCGATTACGATAAGCTGCTTGAAGCTTTTGAGGATCGCGAAGACATTGCAGCCGCCCGCACTTTCAGCGAAAAGCTGGCTGCCGGAGAAGAAGAATTGATCCCGGCTGAGTTCGTCAACCGCATGATCGACGGCGAGAACAAAATTAAGGTCTGGCGTGATTATCGCGGCATGAGCGCGAAGGCGATCGCCGAAGCTGCCGGTATCAGTGCCGCCTACTTGTCGCAGATTGAAAAGGGTGCCCGGGAAGGCTCTCTCGACGCAATGAAGAAGATTGCAGAAGCGCTAAAAGTTACAATTGACGATCTAGTTTAGGAAGCAACACGGAATGAAGCATTATATTGCATTGGTGCACAAGGATGCAGACAGCGCTTACGGTATTCAGTTTCCAGATATTCCCGGTGTCTTTTCCGCTTCCGACGATGCCCACGATATCGTCAAGAACGCGATTGAAGCCCTACAGCTTTACGCCGAAGACGAGACTTTGCCCGATCCGTCTAGCCACGCCGATATCGTCGCTCGCGATGACGTGCGAGCCGCATTGGCGGAAGGAGGCCACCTGGTGTCAGTTCCATTTAGCTAGAAGTTTCGGCGCTATCACTCACCCCTCCATTCAATCATATGATTTCGTCCCAAATATTTTTTGGCGTCTGGTCGTCGCGATATGGCAATGCGTCAAACGCCAAATCGATTTCCCATCGATCCCAAATCACCCGGCTATCAATCATCTTGGGCGCGGGCATGCGCCCATCTCTCACCATCTCATCAAATTTTGATGTTCCCACGCCGATATAATATGCCGCGCCTGTCCTTGATAATCCCCTTGGCGTGAAATCAATCCTCTTAATTTGACGATTTTCCATAAGAAATTCCGCACTTCACAAATAATTAGAAACCGGTTTCGGAAAATTTTCATTTCTTTGCGCAATGACAGCACTGATCTTGCTAAAGCGGCGGTAATCGGTATTTTGCAAACTATGAAAACAGCGCAAAAGCAAACATCTTTTTCGGATTATGTCGGTGTTGGGTCTTACACCGCGCCCGAAGCTGCGCGCCTGCTAAAGACCTCGCCACGCAACATCAATCGATGGCTTGGTGGTTATAGATATCGGAAGAATGACGAAGTGCGTCATGTTGAACCGCTTTGGCAGCCTCAACACGAGACCGGCGACGACAACATCGAACTAGGCTTCCGCGACCTGATCGAGTTGCGTTTTGTAAAGGCGTTCCTTGAAGCCGGCATGGGCCTCTTGGCGATCCGTAATTGTTTGGAATATGCGCGGGAATGTGTGCAAGACGCTCATCCGTTCTCGACACGCCGGTTCCAAACCGACGGCAAGACGATTTTTCTTGAGAGCATCGAACGGGCACAAGAAGCCAAACTCCTTGATCTCAAACAGCGTCAATACGTTTTCAAGCAGGTAATAGAGAAAACATTTAAAGACCTCGACATTGAAGACGACACCGTTACCCGCTGGCGACCGTATCACGGCAAAAAGTCTGTCGTAATCGATCCAACCCGATCATTCGGGCAACCCATCGCTGCCGAATTCGGAGTTCCTACTACTGTTCTAGCCGATGCCGTTGAAGCAGAAGGGTCGATTGAATTTGTGGCGAAACTCTACGAAGTGAGCGTAAGCTCGGTCAGAGACGCCTTTCAGTTTGAAAATGAACTCAAGGTTTCTAAGCAGGCCGCATGAAGGTTCTGGTTGATGAAAATCTTCCGCCTGCTCTTGCACGTTCACTAAACGCATTATTCGTACATAAACACGAAGTAACCCACGTCAGAGAACTATACGGGCCGGGCGTTACGGACGTACAGTGGATACGTGAGCTAAGCGCCGAGGGGCGTTGGATTGTGATTTCGGGCGACCGTCGCATCACACGGAATGCGGCCGAATATAACGCATTCAGATCATCAAACCTTGTTGGCTTTTTTCTGTCAAAGGGATTGTATAAATCACCTGTCGTCAAGCAGATGGAACGCATCTTGGCGCTATGGGAAAACATTGAGAAGCAAGCTGACATCGTGCAAGGCGGGGCGATGTTTGAGTTGCCCATGACGAGCACACGTATTAAACAACTGTAATATTTTACAGACGGCATTCCTGCTCCAATGCCCGGCCGTCCTTTCAATTCCCTCACTGCACAATGATATTTCTCAAGAGAAGTCAGTTGATAATGAGCGTCATAGGTTGACTATGTCGTCTGTACGGGCTTTCGCTAAATTTGTGGGAAATATTTATCTGTAGGGGGCACCGTGTTTTTAGAGAAGCATTCTCGCTTTTTCCGTATTTATGATTTGCATTTCAAGCCGCGGCATAAGTCTGCTCCAGACTTACCGTTATTGCCTGTTGACAACAAACCGAGCGTTCTCACTGGCCTTCGAAAGCGAATTCTAGCAGGTTTAGCATCCGAAAAGCAGCCTAACGGTGACATTGTTGAACTAATGAGCGCAACGCATGATGCGAAACGAAAAGCACTTGTTCTTCTATTTCATCGCGCCAATCCTGATGCAGCAGAGCCAATGTATCGTAAACGCGCGAAATCAAAATCCGGAACTACAACTGTTTCTGTACGGTCTTCTCAAAAAGCTATCGACGAGGAGCAATCAGTTTCGGCTCACCTGATTATCGAGCTAACCGCTTTGAGCAAGGGCATATATCGATCTGCTCTGGAGGAAATTCCAGGCATTAGCATGACAAGTGTAAAGAGAATAATAGTACAAGCGTTAAACGATTATAAGTACAAATATGAATACAAGAAAAAATCAGAAGAAAGTTATTGTGTTTTTAAACCAGTAGGCGTCAAATCTGAAACACTTCAAGATGCATTAACTACCGGAACAATCAACTATATCACGCTCGTTCGCCCAGGAACATCTCCATTTGTGGATGGTGACGGGTTGGTAAAGACAATGAACGAAGTTCTCAAGTTACGTGTCATCGCAAAAGTTAAGCCGAAGACAATGCTTGATCGGTTGAATACTTTCGCTAAGGACGCCCGTAAGAGCGGATGGTCAGACTTTAATGTCGAAATTGGCCTGCCAGATGAACGAACACGCACTGTTAAAATTGAGAATGATGAAGAAGCGAAGGAGATTTTATTCGTTAAGTCCGAGCAAGCTGATTTCAAGAATGCATTATCGGCTTGTACAACCGTCGTTATCGATGAAGTTGTAGAAAAAGGCTTATCCTCTATAAAGAAGGTGAAAGTCTAGTTATGAACGTTTTTTCTTACCCTATGATGTATGTATTTCTTCGTGACAGCGAAGGAAGGCCATTATTTTTAAGAGATTTATTTGCAACATTATTCATTTCTACTTTAATTAGCATCCCATTTATATTGTCCGGAGCGAATTATTTTGGCGATCGTGGTTTTTTGGATAGGTTTGGTAGTTTTTGCGCCGTTTTAACCGGTTTCTATATCGCAGCATTGGTTGGTGTCGCTACATTATCTTCATCAGTTGGCGATGTAGATACTCCTATTGAGGTTGGGAAAATTACATTTAGGGAGAACGATGGCGATGAGAGAGAATTAACTAGAAGAGAATATGTTTGTGCGATATTTGGATACCTTTCATTTTTATCTTTATTGCTATCTCTTCTTTCAATAACCTTTATCGTTATCGCGCCGCCTATTGCATTGCATCTACCAATAATCTTTGATTATTTAGCCATACCATCATTCATTGCGAGTAAATTAACCCCATCTTTGGTGATATTATTTATGGCATTGATAATATCTCAAATGATAGTAACAACCTTTCATGGACTTTATTACTTTATTGATAGATTATACTACAAGAAGGCTGTTCTTTCCGATGAAGAGCCAGATGATACCGCACCTTAAGTAAGGATGGATTAATTTCTAAGATGCTGTGGTCATGTTGGTATGGCATTGGAGTTTCGTTAATCAACTCCTATATCAGCATGAAGCCCCGAGATTGACGACGTATCAAGGCGGGGTGAAATCACCGGGCTAAGGGTCGTCGCCATTTTCTGCTTGATGCGCGCCATGAACGCGTCAATTTGCTGCTCGGCGGCCGACAGTTCGGTCGAGAGAGCGGAATTATATCCGTCCATCGTTTGCTTGGCGGCCGCCGCAGCCTCGGCAGGCTGCTCCTGCGGTATTGCCGCATTGATTTGCTGATCGAGCATAGAGCGCTCGGTCTGCAAATTATCCCGCTCAATGTTCGGCATGTCTCGCATTGCCGGGTGGGTGTTTTTCTCGATTTGCGCAAGTCGGGCGTCGATTTCCGCTTGGCGGGCTTGCCATTCGGAAATGTCATGTGCCCGGCCTTCCTCGGCGGTTGCTTCCGGGCCGACCCGCTGACTACCCCCGACCTTCGACGGGTTGATGCCGGTCTTGCTTTCGATCCACGCGTCAATGCCACTCGTGAGGCCCCAAAGGTTTCCCTCGGGGTCTACAGCGTCGAGCACTTCCTTGACGGTCCAAGCGGTGCCGATGATACCGGCTCCCTTGGCAGCCTTGCCGAGAAGCGAGCTTCCCTTCGATGCTGCGCCAGCACCCGCCGCCGCACCTGCGGCGGCCGCTCCGGCTCCAGTAGCGCCAGCGCCCCCCGATATTCCCATCGCAGCACCGGCAACACCAAGCGCGCCGCGCCCGACGGCGGCAACTGATTTCAAAAGTCCAAGGAGCGACAGGAAAAACGAAAGAACTCCGCCACCAACAAGGACAATCGGACCGAGAGCGCCTGCTAACAGTACCGAATAGGTTCCGAATTCGAGGAGCTTCGGGTTCGACTGTGCAAGCGATTTCAGGCCGTCAGCGCCAAGCTTGAATGCTTCGGACGCTGTTTTCAGGACGCCGCTTTCCGCAATCGACACAAATAGATTTTCGACCGACGCTTCGAACTCGGCCCAATCTCCGACGATGCCTTTCATCATCGTTTTAGCCATGCGGTCGGTTGCGCCCTTGGCGTTCTTCTCGACGTCGGCCAAAGCCTTATCGAGGTCACCCGCAAGAAGTGTAATCAGACGCGAACCCTGTCGAGCATCGAAGATGCGTGCGATGTCGCCAAGGTCGGCACCCTTTTCGCGCAGGGCGCGAATGAACCCGAAGAAGTCCACTTCCGACCCGGCGGCCGTAAGAACGTCCGTAATCGTTTCGGCGAGCTTCGACTTGTCGACGGCCGTGCCGTCGCCGCCGATGATTTCGGCAAGCTTGGCCGAGAGTTTGCTCAAAGATGTATTTAGGCTCGGATCGTTGAGAACTTGCTCAATCTGTTTCGAGAATGAGCTTGCATCAATGCCGTCGATTGCAAGCGAGGAAACCACGTCTTGAGCGCTAATCTGTCGTCCGCCCTTTACGAACTTGTCAATGTCCACATTGAGGCGGCCAAGAGCTTGCAGCATTGGCTTTGTCGGCCGAACCATGCGCACGAGTGCGGATCGCATTGCGACGCCCGCCTCGCTTGCGCGGATGCCGTTTCGAGCCATGACCATAGAAGCGGCCGCGACTTGTTCGATTGACAGTCCCGCAGCGGCGGCCATCGGGCCGACGTACTTGAATGTTTCGCCCATCATGCGGACGTCGGTGTTCGAGTTCGACGCGGAATAGGCGAGGGCGTCATTGACGCGGGTCAAGCTGTCCGATGCTTGCTCGACCGTCTTCATTGGAAGGCGCATCGCAGTCAAAATGTTCGTCGCGATATCGGAACTTTCCTTGATCGCAATGTCACCAGCCAGCGCGAGGTTTAGCATGCCCTTCATGGAACCCATGATCTGGTCATACTTGAACCCGGCTCGGCCGAGTTCGTAAGCGCCTTTCATGATTTCGGAATTCGTCGCCGGGAAAAGCTCGTTGAGTTCCTTCGCGTAATTCTGGATCGTCTTGCGCTGTTCGTCCGTGAGGTCGGTCACGGCTTGCAGGGCGTTCGACGTCTTTTCGAAGTCATAAACGGCTCGCGCGCCAAAGAACGTCAAGAAACCAGCGGGCATTGAAAGCCCGGTGGTCATGCTGTGTAGGTTCCGCTTTAGGATTTGCGTTTGCTTGCCGACGTCGGAAACCATCGTGCTAACCGCCCCGCCAATGGCGAGGCGGCGCGCGTTCGTGCTGTCAACGGCATTGCCGATGCCCCGAATTGAGTTCGCCGCCGCGCGAGCGGGACCGGCAACGGCATCGATCAGCCGAACCGTGAGAACGGAAGTAAGATTTGTCATTTTAGCGCCCTCATCGCCACCAATCGGGTGGCGTTTCGTTGTTGCGGGTCAGGCCTTGGGCGACCAAAGACAGAGCTTTGTCGCGTTTTCGATATGCTGTTGCGCGCGACCAACCACGCGCTTTCAGTTCGGCGTCAAATTTCAGTTTGGTGATGCGGCAACGGAGCCAAAGGGCCAGAACCCGTCCTGCCCCACACTCTCCGAGCAGGTATGTTCCTTGCCAATCGAGAGCGCGTTCAAACAGCGAAACCGCGCGTGGTCCATAAGAAGGACGGCGATGCGTCACTTGGTTCGCTTGGATGCTGGACCACCCCTCAGCAAGCCGATCGGCAAGTTCCATAGCAAGTTCCGGCATAACAGATCGCAGGCGAGCCGGGCCTACCCGACCGCCGTGCGTTGCAAGCCAACGAGCCATTTCGACGAGTATTTCCCCGACAAGTTTAGGGGTCCATAGATTGCTGTTCTGATTGACATAACTCATTGAAAACCTTCAATTCAGGGCGGGATAAACAGCAAAGCCAACTGGGTTTTTCGAAATCTGAAAAACACTCAAATTCGGGGCTGCGGCGGCACCGCACGCCTTGGGGGTAGGGTACGGTCCCTAAAGGGGTGGGGGTGCCTCGCCTCGGAGGCGGTCACCCACGCGCGTCGTGACCCTGCCGATACCGATTTGACCATCGCGCAAGAACGCGCTTCTACGGTCAATCGCGATCTTTCTGATTGGGCGGGGACCGCGCATGATCGCGATCCCCGCTTTGGTGCCCGGGCCGGGAGAAGGGCATGAATGAAACCCATTGGCCCGCACACTGGAGCGGAGGTAGTGGAATGGCTGGATCACATCCTCCGCTCTGTCGCATTATGTTGGTGAAGCGAGCCAACATGATGCGTAAACTCAAGCTTCGATTTCAAGAAACGCGCGCGGATCAACGTCGTGACGACGTGGGATCGTCTGTCCGTTGGCTTCGGCCGACACGATGTAAGCTTCTTCCAAACGCTCGAGGTCAAGCCGCTCTGCGGCAATCGTACGAAACTCGACTTCCCGGGCATCGTCGGACAGCGCATTTTCCTGCGGGAACTTATCGATCAATGCCGACACCGCAGCCTTCATCTGGTCGCGAAGCAACCATACGAGAACATTCGCGCCGCCATTACCAAGGAGGGAACCACTGGGGTACGTGCCAATCGTAAACTTATCCTCAAGTCTGAGAGGCTCGCTACTACGCGAGGACGGATGGACCGATAATTCACCTTTAGACGCGGCCCTATCTATCTCTGCGAAAGCCCGGTCTTTCAGGACTTCGGCAGGGGTATATGCCAACTCGACGGACGATAGTCGCTTATCGAGAGACGCCAGTTCGGACCGAATTTTAGAGACCGCAACTAAGTGATTGCCTTTCAGTCGAGAGGGATCAACGACAACCAGATCGGCATTATCATTGAATGGAGTGCGATTAAGCCAATCCTCCACAGCGCTGAGAAATGCGAACTCGTCGTGCCGCTTGTCGGCTCGCTCACGGGCATCTGACGCAATCTGCAAGGCTCGACGAGCACGTTCTACGGGAGCATTGATACGGGCAATCCGTTCCTCTTTGCTTTCGTCAGAAGAATGCGACTGTCCCTCAAACGAGAGGGTGAACCCTTCGAACTGCTCTTGTGCGCGATATGCAAAGCCTTCCCGACGCTGAAATTCGAACCTTGCTTCCTGTTCGCTGTCCGAAGCGTCGATATATGCGGCATATGCGGCGCGCCGCTCGGAACGAAATCGCTCAAGTTTGTCCAGCGAGGCGGCAGGCAACGCACTCTCTGCGCTCCCCGCCAGTCTGCCGCTCGTCAACTGATTTCCAGTCCTAGCATTTGCCTCGGCGTGTACCTTGTCCCAAAGCTGTTGCGTCTGATCTTTGATACCAAACATGTCAATCCCAATCTCTGATGCTCGTCGGAGTATGGCGGGACTGGCGGGAAAATTCGTCTGACAAGGTGTGACACAAAAGCAAAAAGCAGGCCGAAGCCTGCTTTTACCGACCAAATAACCGCCTTCGATTGATCCACACTCGACCGCCGATCTTGAGGCCTATGTCTCGTTCCCGTAGCCACCGCCATAACGTCCGGTCTGAAACCCTTGCGGCAGCGGCGGCTTGCTGCGGTGTCATCCAAGAGCCGTCCGCGAGGTCGATTTCAAGCGGATCGGGCGGCCATGCCCGATCCGTTGCATCAAACAGTTCCATACTGCGCCTCCTACCGGCCGCGGCGAAAGTAAGGTTCTCACCCCTCTAGGCCACGCGCGGCGTTTATTTCTCCAATAGCTTTCTGCCAAAGGGATTTTGCCTTCTGCTCCGGCGTGGTGCGGATAGCAGCATGAGGGTCGGGGGTATGTTCAACAGAACAAACTAACGACGATAGGGTCTGTCCTGTGTTGCCTGCGGAGATATCGGACAACGCTAATGCGTTGGCCTCTGCATCCCATAAGACCAGCCCTCCCGGAGCGTTACAGGCGCGGGCAATATCTTCCGGCAAGCTGTCAAACGCGTCGGGGGCTGTTTCGGCAGGGATAGTTTGTAAAAGGGAGATCGCTGCGTCTGCGGTCAATTCCGTATTAAAGGCAAGGTGATGAGCAGACTTGGCTCGATCCTGCGCAAGGGGATCGCTCAATATTGCGTGGATACGGGTGCGCTCCGTATCGGCAGTTGCTGTCGAAAGAGCCATCCCATTACTGCGCTGTGCTGTCGGCCTGCGTCCCGACAGTTCTTTGATGACCGCCTCGAAATTGCCGATGCGATCAGCCATTCCGGCCGCAACTGCGGCCGATCCGATAAGCACGTCGCCGCCGCCAAAATTGGCGATCACGTCGTCGGGCTTGACGCCACGGCCTTCGGCGACCGTGGCAATGAAGACTTCGGCGAGCGCATCAATCGTGCGCTGAATGCGCGCTCGCCCTTCATCTGTTGAAAGGTCCGTTCTCTTCCCGGGGGATTGAGAAGAAATGAACTCGATCCGTCCGGCCTCGGCGTCTTTTTTGCTGGTGTCCTGTAAGGCTGCGCGAACACCAATCGAGCCGAGCAAAGCAGTGTCGGCGATCACGATTTCAGTCGATTGTGACGCGAGCCAATAACCCGCCGAGGCCGCCGAACCGCCGACATAAGCGACAATCGGCTTGATCGCCTTTCCTGCTCGGATTGCCTTTGCGAGTTCGTCCACGCCGGTAACAGCGCCGCCTGGCGTGTCGTAGGACATGACAATTGCGCTGATCGACGGATCATCCAGAGCCAATTGAAGGTCGCGCCGGAGAATGTCGTAAGACGTCGCGCCGGATATGGCCGTAAAAAGATTTGCTCGGTTGACCAGTGGCCCACGAACATCAAGAACGCCCACCGAACCACGTCGGGTTAGGCGCTCGGCAGTGGGAACATGCTCGGCGCGATAGGCTTCAAGAGCGTCTATCGAGACGTCATTTTCGCGGGCGGCAACGGAGAGAACGAGTTCCAGCCCTTCGGCTGTGATCGCCCACGGCTCCGTAAGCGCTGCCCGGAGAGCGCGGTTATTTGTATTAGCTTTCATGCGGTTTTCCTTTCTTGGCGCATGTAGCGGCCATGGATGGCGTGAAAAACGCGCTGTCGATTAATCTCTGCGCGAAGGGCATTCGCAAACGCTTGACGCTCGCGGTCGATGATTTCTTCGGAAATGCCGGAAACCGTTTGGATAGAAACGACGGCGGATGAAAACCTATCGATGGCTCCCGCCTGCTCGGCTGACGAGAGTGACAAGTATTCGACCGCAAAAATGAAAACCTCGACGCACAGGCGATCGGCGGGAAACATCAAGATTTCAGCGGATCGTCCGGGAGTTTCCAAATTGAATTCAAGCTGCATCGCGCTTCTCCCATTCGATAATCTGCATTGCTGAATGCCAAGCGGCGTCGTTCGGGCGTGCTACGACCGCCGCTAGCGCTCCGCATGACGTTATCGAGGCAATTGCTAGCTCCCCGGTTTCATCAAGCCGGACGCAGATAAACAAGTTTCCGATTTGCGGTCGCATCCCAACCTTTATTACGACGCCAAGGCCTTCATCTAGGAATTGCAGTCGATCGCCTACTTTATAAGGATACCTAGACCGAGCGCCCGACGCGTCATCAGACGCTCGGGAGGGCGCGATATCGTCAAACTTCGTTATATCAATCAGGTTGGATATATTAGATATTTGGGGAGACCCTTTGAGGGTCTCCCCCTCTATATCTCTATTACTCTTGTCATCGCCCGTTAAATCGCCGCTTTGATTTCGCTCGACTTTTCCCCGTTTAACCGAAGAATTTTTTCGCGCTTGTACTGAAATTTTTGTGCGATGGGCGATTTCATCCTCAATATATTGAGACCAGATTTTATCCCCGTATTGAACGAGAATACCTGACGTTAAGAACAACTCCATCGCTCGATCGAAAGCAGGTTTCGACGTTCCACACACTCTTGCAAGTCGAGCCGCATCATTGAGCGTAGGCTCGCCGTGCTTGTGAAAGTGAACCAATAGCTTCATGAGAATGCCAATCTCATTCGCCTTGAGACCAGCAGTCATTCGATCAAACGCGACATAGTCGAAACGAAACCATGGAGACGGTAAATACGTTTCCCTCGTCATTGTAACACCCCGCATTTTGAGCGACTGGCGACGGCGCGATCACGCGCCGACGCGGTTTGCCAGTTGAGCCGGGCCATTCATGCCACCATTTCCAAACGAGCCTTTTCGCATGCGCGTTCGAGCAGTGCATCGATCGCCGGACGACCGAAGTTCGCCCGCTCAAGTTCATGGCGGCAAGCGTCTATATCTCCGAGGTCCGCATCTTGTTCGATGAGAATGTCTGCCATCTGCCGGATAATTATCGCGTGCAAGCTGTCGCGAGTTTGCTGCGATGGTGATTGACTGATAATCATGCTGCCTTCCCTTTAAAGAAGGCGACCAGTTCGCCACGTTCGGCAACCCAACGCTCTCCTACTTTACGCGCGGGAATTTGGCCTTGATGCAACATGTAAGCCGTGGCTGCAAAAGACTGGCCTATGGCCGCAGCGATACCGCCGATCCCCCATATAAGTTCCAGATTTTCGCTGTTTGACTGATTACTGGTCATTCTTAACCCTTCCTAAACCATGTTCACCAGACTGGATTGTTAGTGTGTCATCCGTGTGGCATAGAATGTGTGCCACTGGTGTGGCATTGTTGTCAAGTGTGCAGTGAGGCATTGGTGTGGCATGGCTAGAGAAGATTTGCATTTTCGGTTGCGGATACCGGAAGACTTAAAAGCGAAGGTGGAAGTGGCCGCGGCGGAAAATCATCGAAGTATGACTGCCGAGATAGTTGCGCGGCTCTATGAGAGTTTTGATCCTGAGGCTATCAGCCAAGAGTTCGCCGATCACATTCAGGCACTGCACCACTCCGAGGAAGTGAGGGAGATGCAAGCGAAATACGTAGAAGCTGTATCTCGTGAGAACGAAGCCCTGCGAAAGGCAGGTATCAACGCCGAGCAGATAGTTTTTACCCTCGCTAGGGCCGTGACGAAGGCTGCCGAAGGTGATCGAACTGAACTAGAGCAGGTGATCGAGCGGGAAAAAGAACAACCAATCCTTGATCGTCTAATGACTGTTTCTTCGGTTGTTAGTGAAAAGTAAGAATGAGTATCCGCAAGCGAGAATGGACAACGCCGAAGGGCGAATTGAAAGCCGCTTGGGTTGTCGATTACAAAGATACCCAAGGCAAGCGCCGATTGAAGACGTTTGCCCGGAAAAAGGACGCTGACGCCTTTGCTGCCACGGCCGCAGTTGAAGTGCGCGAGGGCGTGCACGTAGCAGACAGCGCCAGCGCGACCGTCAAACAAGCCGGCGAACTCTGGATCAAGCGTGGCGAGCAGAACGGGCTTGAGCGCGGTACGATTGTCCAGTACCGGCAGCATCTAGATTTGCATATCACTCCGTTTCTCGGCGAGACGCTGCTCTCCCGGTTGAACGTTCCGACCGTCCGGGCTTTCGAGGACAAGCTGATCGAGGAAGGCCGATCCGCTTCCATGGCGCGCAAGGTACTAGTGAGCCTGGGTTCACTCCTATCCGACGCACAGGAACGTGGGCTTGTGATGCGGAATGCAGTACGCGAGAAAAGCCGTGTCCGGCAGAAGGGCAAGGAACGACGGTTAGAGAGACGCCAGAAGGGCAAACTCAAGCTTGGGGTGGACATTCCCCTCCCCACCGAGGTCAAGGCCATTGTGAGCGCTCTGCAAGGCAAATGGCGGCCTGTTATCCTGACGGCGATCTTCACCGGCCTGCGGGCGTCGGAACTGCGCGGTCTCCGGTGGGCCGATATCGACTTCGACAAGCGCGAAATCCGCGTCCACCAGCGCGCCGATAGGTTCAACGCGATAGGCAGGCCGAAGTCGGAAGCCGCGGAACGTTCCGTGCCAATACCGCCCTTAGTCGCAAATACGCTCAAGGAATGGCGTCTGTCCTGCCCACGTCCGAAACTCAAGGATGACGCCGGAAATGCGATACGGGAGGAAATGCGGCCCGAACAGCTTGTGTTCCCGAACGGTCAGGGCAAGGTCGAGAGCTTGTCGAACATCATGCAGCGCGGGTTTCTGCCTACGCAAATCGAAGCGGGCGTATCCGTCGCTACCGGCAAGAATGACAAAGACGGCAAGCCGATTATGGCAGCAAAGTATACTGGCCTCCACTCTCTCCGGCACTTCTACGCCTCATGGTGCATCAATCGCCGCGAGGATGGCGGCTTAGGGCTGCCGCCAAAGATGGTTCAAGAGCGCCTCGGACATTCGTCAATTGTGCTAACCGTGGACAGATACGGGCACTTATTTCCGCGCAATGACGATGCTGCTGAATTGGCGTTGGCTGAAACAGCTTTGCTTGGTTAACACATTTCTGGGGAAACAAATGGTTGACGGGAATAGCAGATGGGAAGCCCGAATTAGAGAATGTAGGCCGATTTTTGAAGTTGCAGGCTTCGCCTTGACAACTGTCACTTGGTCATCGCTTTGTATTGTTGTGTCTTATCTATTCATCCGTGGCTACTGGACGCCTGCTCCTGCGCTTCAAGCTATGGGTTGGCAAGGCACGTTTCTATATTGTGCACTAGCACTTGCCGTTGTGGTAATTTCCTTTATTAGCTCCGGTGCGTTAATCGTTACACTGTGGTCTTTGGTTCTCGATCTAAAGTACGACTTAGAATTCGGATCAAACAAAGTAGTTGCATTCCTTGTTTCACTATTTAGCGGCCTTTGGCACCATGCCTTTGGTATGTTCATACTAATGCTCATTGTTATTCTATCTGTGCAGGTCATTAGTGCTATTGATGGGGCAAGCATTGGACAGCGAAACGCCGCAAATGCAACACAGATGCAACATCACGAACCAAGCGACTGAATTTATTGACAGGAAATCATATTCCTAATCTGTAGGTCACAGGTTCGATTCCTGTCGGGATCACCACCGAAATCGGCTTTGTGAAGACTGCCGGTTTTCCGGAGAAAGCCGCCAACCTCGCCGTTCCAAAACGGACAATCCAGGAAACACCATGCTTTCATTGAATTGGTGGCAAGTCGTAATTGCCTTGCTGTCGATCTATTGGCCCCTAACGGTGCTGAGTGCAGCAGCTATTGTTGCGACAGGCTTTTTGGGCACTGAACGCACGGCATGGCGAATAGTCTGGATAATTGTGGCGCTGCTTTTATCTTCGCCGGTCTGGTGGTTTTTCCTCTTCGTCTGAGCGCAAAATGCGCCCGTTGCAGACTGGAACCAAAACCGCGCTATCCCTCATACGGCCAGTTGGCCTGCGAAAAGACCCCGCCATCGACCCAGATGGTCTGGCCTGTCACAAAACGTGCCGCGTCGGACGCAAGGAACAGGACAGGGCCGGAAACATCCTCCGGCGTTCCCACCCTTCGCAGCGGCGTGATGCGCGCCCAGGTGCCCGCATAGTCGGGCTGCTCTTCCGCCGTCCGCTCATTGAGGATCGCACCCGGCGCAACGCAATTCACCCGGATACCGTGCGGCCCGAGTTCCACCGCCGAAGCCTTGGTGAACTGCTCTATCCCGCCCTTCGATGCCGTGTAGGAAACGAGCCTGGGAAAAGCGAGCTTGTTGCAGCCGGAGCCGATATTGACGATGGCGCCGTCCTTGTCCGCCTCCACCATGCGCTTGGCAGCGGCCTGCGTATTGAGGAAACAGCCTTTCAGATTGGTGCGGATGACATCGTCCCAGCCCTCTTCGGAAAGTTCCAGCAAGGGCGCCCAGGTCTGGATGCCTGCATTGTTGACCAGCACGTCCGGCGCATCGCCGAACCAGTCGCAAACCTCGTCGAAAAAGCTTTCAACCTCGACGCGCCGTCCGACATCGCAGCCGAGCCCCAGCGCCTGACCGCCAGCCTCCTCAATGGCTTCCACGAGCGATTGCGCAGCTTCGTCGTCGTGCCTGTAGCTGAACGCCACCGTGTAGCCCGCTTCCGCAAAGGCGGAGACGAGATGCCTCCCGATGCCGGTGCTGCCTCCCGTCACGACTGCGAATTCACCCATGGCCAACTCCCTCCCGGATATATTTCCCGCACCGAATTTAATCGGTTTTCGGCAGTGGTAAACCAGCAAAAAACAAAATAGCTTTCGTGCAAATGCGAGGTGAGAAAATGAATCCCGATATCAAGGAAGCCAATGGCGCGTGCCACTGCGGCACCGTGCGTTTTCGCGTCAGATTATCCAACGGCCTGCATTCCGCGCGGCGCTGCACCTGCTCCTATTGCCGGATGCGCGGGGCCGTCGCCGTTTCCGCCGATCTGGACGGGCTGGAAATTCTCGAAGGCGAGGATGCGCTGACGCTCTACCAGTTCAATACCCGCGTGGCGAAACACTATTTCTGCTCGAAATGCGGCATCTACACCTTCCACCAGCGCCGCTCCAATCCGCGCCAGTACGGCGTGAACGCGGCCTGTCTGGAAGGCGTGTCGCCATTCGATTTCGCGGCCGTCGCGGTGAGTGATGGCGTCAACCACCCATCCGATAACCCGAACCGGAAAGGCTCGGGCGTGGTCGGCTATCTGCGCTTCGAGCCGGTCGAAAACGATTAGAGCATTTCCAGCAAAATTGTGAAACGTCTACGCGGGGAAATCAGTTCACTGGACTCATTTCATAACCCGCTTCGATGCGTTGGATAATGCGATAAAACAAATAGTTAGAGCGGTTCCGGCGATTCTGCTAGAATAGGAACCGCTCTAGGACACGGTTCCGCAACGCGGGAACCGCCTGCGGCCGAAAACAGTCAAAAAACCGGAGCGGGATGGCGGTTCCGCTTCAGGATCTTTCGGTCTAGCGTCCGATCACCTTGCGTGCGTTGCGCTCCCAGGAAAAGACGACCGGCGGCAGCGGGTCGAGGCCGCGAATAATGTCTGCACCCTTTTCGCCGATCATGATGGTCGGCGCATTGGTGTTGCAGGAAGGAACGCGCGGCATGATCGAGCTGTCGCACACCCGCAAGCCTTGAAGACCCCGCACTTTCAGATCGAGATCGACAACCGCCATCGCGTCGGTTCCCATCTTGCAGGTGCCGACCGGATGATGGTCGGTCTTGGCATTGGCGCAGGCATAATCGAACAGGTCGTCATCGCTGACGACCTTCGGCCCCGGCAGGCGCTCGGCCATGACATAGGGTTTCAATGCGTCCTGCTGCATGATTTCGCGCGCGATCTTTAGCCCTTCCAGCGACATTTTGCGATCATGCGGGTCGCTCCAGTAATTGGGATCGATCAGTGGCGCCGCAGCCGGATCGCTGGAAGCAAGCCGCACCGTCCCGCGCGAGCGCGGATGCAGATAGGCGGAATTGAGCGTCACGCCGGCATTCTTGAGCTTTTCGACGCCAGCCTCAATGCCCGAACCAAGCCCCAGATGAAACTGTATATCCGGTGAACGCGCATCCGGGTCAGCATACCAGAAGCCGCCGGTTTCAAACAGGCTCGACGCCACCGGGCCGGAGCGCAGCAATATATATTGCAGGCCCGCACCAAGCGTGCGGTGCAGTTTCGCCACGCCGTCATAGGTGTGATCGCCGGTGCATTCGGCAATGACAAACAGGTCGAGGTGATCCTGCATATTTTCGCCGACGCCGGGCAGATCGTGCTTGACCGCAACGCCCACCTTTTTCAGATGATCGGCAGGGCCGATGCCTGATTGCAGCAGGAGTTTCGGCGAGCCGATCGCGCCGGACGCAACAATCACCTCGCGGCCTGCGCGCAGGGTCTCGCCGCTCATCAGCTTGACGCCGGTTGCGCGGGTCTTTTCCAGCTCGATATTGGCTACCTGCGCATTCATGCGCACGGTAAGATTCCTGCGGTCCCTGATCGTGGACAGATAGGCAAGCGAGGCCGAAGAGCGACGGCGGTCGCGCTGGGTAAGCTGGTAAAAGCCGACGCCCGCCTGCTCGCGACCGTTGAAGTCAGGATTATAGGGAATCCCAAGTTCCTGCCCCGCACGGATATAGGCATCGCAGATCGGCAGCGGCGCGGAAGGCATCGAAACGCCAAGCGGCCCGCCATAGGAATGATAATCGTCGTTAAAACGCTGATTGTCTTCGGCCCGTTTGAAATAGGGCAGCACATGGCGATAATCCCAGCCGGTGCAGCCATCCTCGCCCGCCCACAGATCATAATCGGCGGCATTGCCGCGCGTATAAATCTGCGCATTGATCGAGGAGCCGCCGCCGATGACTTTCGCCTGCGTATAGCGCAGCACGCGGTTTTTCAGGTGCTTCTGCGGAACGGTTTCAAAACCCCAGCTGGCGACGCCCTTGGTCATTTTGGCAAAACCGGCGGGCATATGGAACAGCGGATTCCAGTCGCTTCCGCCCGCTTCCAGCAAGAGCACCTTCACCGAGGCATCCTCGCTCAAGCGATTGGCGAGAACGCAACCGGCAGGCCCGCCACCCACGATGATATAATCGTATTCCATCGCCCTACCCTTACAGTTTTGCAATCGACAGGCCGCCATCGGCATTGATTGCCGAACCCGTCGCAAAGATGAAATCGCCACCGGCAAGCCCGGCAACGATGGCGCCGACATCGCCCGCCTCGCCCCAGCGCTTCATCGGCACTAACCCACCTTCGATCAGCCCGTCATACCGCTCTGCGACCTTTGCCGTCATATCGGTGCGGATAATGCCGGGGCGAACCTCGAACACGCCGATCCGCGCTTCGGCAAGCCGCAGCGCCAGCCCCTGCACGAAGGCAGTCAGCCCGGCCTTGCTGATGCAGTAATCAAGCCGTTCCGGCGACGTCATCACGGACGAAACGGAGCTGATTGTTATGATGCTGCGCGGAAACTGCACCTCATTTGCCGCCAGCATGGCTTTCACGACTGCCTGCGTGAAAAACACCGTACCCCGCAGGTTCACATCCATGATCATGTCAAAATTTTCAGGCTTCAGTCCCAGAAAATCGCCGCGCTCGACCGAACCCATGCCCGCATTGTTGACCAGACAATCAATGCCGCCAAATTCCTTCATCACCGAGGCAACCGTCGCCTCATGGGTTCCCACTGCTGCAAGATCGCTTTCAAGAAAGGCCACCTTTCCGCCCAGCGCCCGCAATTCATGAATGACGGCATCGTCACGCTCGCGGTCTGTAATCGCCAGATCGAAACCCTTGGCGGCAAGCGTGCGGGCAATGCCAAGCCCGATCCCGCGCCGCCCGCCGGTGACCAGCGCAACAGGTCTTTGACGGTTCATGCCAGCAACTCCCGGTTCAAATGGTCTGCGACGCGCAAGGCCTGCGCGGCGATGGTCAGCGCCGGATTGACCGCCGCCGAGGTTGGCAGGAAGGACGCATCGACCACATGGAGATTGGGGTGGTCGTAGGCGCGGCACCAGGGATCAAGCGGCGCTGCCGCCGGATCATTGCCGATGCGCACCGTGCCGCATTGATGCGACGGCGTGCGCCGGTCAAACGCCCGCGACAGCACCACCGGGAAACCTGCCTGCCTGAGAGCTGATTTGAGCTTATCAACCAGCATCAGATGCGCCTTCCAGTTGGTGCGCGCCCAATGCAGGACGATGCGGTCGCCATCCACGCTCACGCGGCTTTCCGGCGAGGGCAGGTCTTCGCTCATCGCGTAGAAATCGATCGTATGCCCGGCAATGCAGTTCAAAAGCCATTCAGGCACACGGGGCATGTTGGATTTCAGGATCGCGCCCGATACACGGCCCAGCAATTGCACATTGCCGAGCGGTGGCCCGCCCGCTCCATCCGACAGATAGTAATCATTGAAGCCGAATGTCTTCTGATAGACGCTGTCATTGCGATAGCGCGGATCGAACCCGATCACGGCGCTGGAATTATGGTTCATGAAATTGCGGCCAACCTGATCGGAACTGTTCGCCAGCCCCGAACGCAGCAGGATTGCTGCCGACTGCACCGCACCGGCAGACAGGATAACCAGCTTCGGACGCAAAACCCGCGCCTCGCCATTCTTCACATAATGAACGGCGGTGATCGCCTTGCCGTCAGCCCCCGCTTCCAGCCGCGTGACCCGCGCCGAGGTTTCCAGCCGGACATTGCGATATTGGAGCGCCTGCGCAAGCGGGCAGCTTTCCGCATCCATCTTGCCATCATCGCAATTGGGATGCGCATCCCACGGCGTTTTTGCCTTGGCAAGCCAACGGTCGATATCGACGCCAAGCGGCAGCGACGCCGGATGCAGGCCCGCCTTCTTCAGCCGCGCCCGCACATCGGCAATCGGGCGCTCATCGCGGACAGCCGGATAAGGATAAACCTTTGAATGATGCGGCTCGGTCGGGTCGTCGCCCAGTTCACCGCGCACCTGAAACAGTTCTTCCGCCTTGCAATACCATGGTTCCAGCACGTCATAGGCAAAGGGCCATGCCGGGGACACGCCTTCCAGATGCGCAAGCTCCTCAAAATCCTCGCGCCGATAGCGGATCAGCACCGCGCCATAGAATTTGGAATTGCCGCCGACATTGTAATAATTTCCTGGGTTGAACGGCGCACCATTGGTCTCATACCAGGACTCATGCGGACGAAAGAAACCGCGCTGGAAAATGGCGCGTGGATCGCGGTTTTCCGGCCTGTCCGGCAAGCGCTCCCCCGCTTCCAGAATGAGAATGTCGGCACCTGACGCAGCAAGTCCGGCAGCCATGGTTGCGCCGCCGATACCCGATCCGATGATGACGATATCCGGCTGTCCTCCCAAAGCCGTCACTCCCTACTTTGCTTGCGGCATCCACCAGCCCGTCCGCGCGCCGATATGCATGTTGAGCGTCTTGATTTCGGTATAATCCTCCACCGCATGACGCCCCAGCTCGCGGCCCAGACCCGACTGGCGATAACCGCCGAAAGGCAGCTCCGGCGTGCCGTCCATGAAGGTGTTCATCCAGACCGTACCGGCCCGCACCTTGCGGCCAATGCTCATGCAGGTATCGAAATCACGGCTCCAAACACCTGCGGAAAGCCCGTAATCAACCGCATTGGCAATGGAGATCGCCTCATCCACCGTATCGAAGGAAAGCACCGACAGAACCGGCCCGAACACTTCCTCACGCGCCACGGCCATATCCGCCTTCACGCCTGCAATGATGGTCGGCCCCATATATTGGCCAAGGCCCAGATCCAGCACATCGCCGCCATGGGCGATTGCGGCACCCGCCTTTCTGGCCTGATCCACATAGGCACCGACCTTTGCGAGATGTTGCGGCGTGATGATCGCGCCGACCTGCGTGCTGACATCAAGCGGATCGCCAACGATCACCTTTTTCGACAGATCGGCCACCCGCCCGACAATCTCATCGACAATCGAGCGATGCACGATCAGCCGCGACCCGGCATTGCAGCATTCACCCGCATTCAACCATGCGCCGAACACAGCCGCATCGATGAAGGCATCCATATCCGCATCCGGGAACAGGATTTGCGGGTTCTTGCCGCCAAGCTCCAGCGACACTTTTTTCAACGTTTGCGCGGCATTGGCCATGGTCAGCTTGCCCACGCCCGTGGAGCCGGTAAACGACACCATATCGACTTGCTGATGCGTGCTCATATGCTGGCCGACATCGGCACCCGTTCCGGTGATGATGTTGACCACGCCATCGGGAACCCCCGCCTCGGCCAGAATTTCGCCCAGCACCAGCGTCGAACCGGAAGTGAGTTCCGAAGGCTTCACCACCGCCGTGCAACCCGCGGCAAGCGCGAAAGGCAGCTTTTGGCCGACTATCAGGAACGGGAAATTCCACGGCGTGATGATGGAAACGACGCCGATCGCCTCACGCAGCACGACGCCCAGAGTGCCATCGCCCAGATTGTTGTAGCTTTCGCCATGCAGATCACGCGCAAGCGCTGCCGCATAGCGCCAGATATCGACGGAACCGGCAATCTCGCCGCGCACCTGCGAAATTGGTTTGCCGGCTTCAATCGCATCGAGATAGGCAAGTTCTTCCGCCCGCGCCTCGATCAAATCGGCGGCTTTCAGCAGCACCAGTGAGCGCTGCGAGGCAGTTTTGGAAGACCAGCGCCCATCGTCAAACGCCTTGCGCGCAGCCGCCACGGCGCGCTCCACATCGGCCTTGTTGCCCGCCGGATAGCGGCTGACGGTAACGCCATGGCCGGGGGCCACGCGGTCAATCGTCTGGCCGCTCTGACTTTGCACCCATTTGCCATCGATCAGCATGGAGAATTCGCGGACTTCCAGCCCGGTCAACGGCTGTGGCTTTACGATCGTGCTCATTACCATTTCCCTTCAAAATTCGCTTCGCGCTTTTCGGCAAAAGAGCGCACGCCTTCCTTCAAATCGCCGGTCTTGGCGACGAGGATGGACCCCAGCGCCTCAACCGCCGTTCCATTGTCCTCGCCATTGGCGACGGACAGCATCAGTTTGGAAATTTCGAGCGCAGCCGGTCCGCGTTTTGCCACCCGCGCCGCATAATCCATTGCTGCCTGCAAAGCCGTACCCGTTTCCACAACGGCATCGACAAGCCCGTGAGAAAGCGCTTCTTCGGCGGTGAACATTTCGCCGCCCAGCACCATGCGACGCACGATCTGCGCACCGAAACGGCGCACAAGGCGCTGCGTGCCCGACCAGCCGGGGATCATACCAAGGGAGGTTTCCGGCAGGCCGATTTTTGCCTGTTTTTCAACAATGCGAATATCGGCAGCACCTGCCAGTTCCAGCCCGCCGCCAAGCGCGTGGCCGTTCATCGCCGCAATCAGCGGCATGCGCAAAGTCGCCAGCCGCTCGAACACACGATGACCATAGCGCACCCATGCATGGCCGAACTCCTGTGGTTCCATGCCGCCCCAGGCCTTGATGTCGCCGCCGGCGGAAAAAGCCTTGCCCTCGCCGGTCAGGATCGCAACCCGAACACTGCTGTCAGCCTCCACCCGGTCACAGGCGGCAGACAATTCCTGCAACAGCTCGATATCGAACGCATTGAGCTTTTCGGGTCGCCTGATCGTCATGACCGCGATGTGATTTTCAATCGATATTTCTATCCGTTGAGCCATCTCAAGCCTCCAGCTTTCGCGCAGGCTTTTGCGGCAATTGAAGCCCGATTGGCTCTTCGCGGAAAAGCGCCTCATCCATGGTCTTGAGCTTGTCCGAGACAATCAGCGGAAACTCGGCCTGATCCAGAATATGCGCCTGCAGATCCACACCCGGCGCGATTTCGGTCAGCATAATGCCTTCCGGCGCAAGCTTCAGAACCGCGCGTTCGGTGACATAGGTAATGTCCTGTCCCTGCGCGACGCCGCGCGGGCCGGAAAAAGTGACATGCTCCACTTCATTGACCAGCTTTTTGAGCTTGCCTTCCTTTTCGATCACCAGTTTTCCGTCCATGACCGACAATTTCGCACCGGCGTTGAACATGCCGGAAAAGACGATCTTCTTGGCGCGCGCGGTAATGTCCACAAAGCCGCCCGCACCCGCCGTCACATGCGGACGGAATGACAGCTTCGACACATTGACCGAACCGTCGCGCCCGATCTCAAGGAAGGAGAGAAGCGAGGCATCGAAGCCCGCGCCCTGAAAATAGGTGAACTGATAGGGCGACGGCATATAGGCATCGGCATTGGAGGCGCAGCCAAAGGCAAAATCCAGAAGCGGAACGCCGCCAACCGCCCCCTGCTCGATCACCCATGTCACGGCACCATGAAGGCCCTCTTCCAGCAGAATGCGCGGCACATTGGCGGAAATGCCGAAGCCAAGATTGACCGCACTGCCCGCCTGCAATTCCTGTGCGACACGCCGCGCAATCGCCTTCTGGATATTGAACTCGGGCAGACGGAACGTATCGAGCGGGCGGAAAATCTCGCCGGAAATCGCCGGATCATAAAGCGTCTGCGTCGTCTGCTTCTGGTCGGGGTCAACCACGATATAATCGACCAGAACGCCCGGCACCCGCACATCATGCGGCTTCAGCGTTCCTTCCTTTGCGATGCGCTTGACCTGCGCAATGACAATGCCGCCATTGTTGCGCGCCGCCAGCGCCTGATCCAGACCGCCCAGATAAGCGCCCTCATGTTCATAGGTGAGGTTGCCGCGATCATCCGCGGTGGTGGCGCGGATGATCGCGACATGCGGCACGATATTGGGGAAATAGAGCCAGTCTTCGCCTTCAAAACTGACATGTTTGACGACCGGCTCCTCTCGCGCCTTGTCGTTCATCGCCGACCCCTGACGCTTGGGATCGACAAATGTATCGAGCCCCACCTTGGTCAACACGCCAGGGCGCTTGGCAGCAGCCTCACGGTGCATGTCGAACAGAATCCCGGACGGGATATTATAGGCTGGAATCTCGTTATTGGTGATCATCTGCCAGATCAGTGGCGGCTCGGCGCTTGACGGCCCGGACGGATAGGAACCGCCGATGATCTTTTCCAAAAGCCCCTTCTTGGCGATGTAATCGACACCCTTGATGCCGCTCATATCGCCCGCCGCAATCGGGTGCAGCGTGGTGATGTTTTTGGGATGGCCGGTTTCATCGAACCGCTCCCCAATGGCTTTCAGCATCATATCCGGACAGCCGAGCCCGCTCGATGAAGAAACCGAAACAACGGCATTGTCGGGAATAAGTGAAGCGGCTTCTGCAAATGAAATATGCTTGCTCATAATTCTCAAAGTCCTGAATGAACGGCGGTGGCCTTGCCGGTCTTTGCGGCTTGCATGACGGCAAGCCCGGTCGCGAGCGACCAGATGCCGTCCTCCAAAGTGGCCGATGGCTGGCCTTTGCCGTCGATGGCATTGTGGAAGGAATGCAAGGCGTTTTCGTAGAGATTTTTCTGGTCGAGCGGCAGTTCATGCTCGCCGTTCTGATCGCGCAGGATGACGCTTCCAACCGGCTTTTGCGTCATCACATTGCGCGCAATGAGCGAGCCTTCGCTGCCGTGCACCTCGAAGCCGGTTTCGGCGTATTTGGTGGTGAAAGCATCATGGAACTGCGCAATTGCGCCGGAAGGAAAACGCAGGACACCCATCACGCCATCCTCCAGCCCGTGACCGCTTAGGCCTCCCTGCTGGCTAAAAGCCACCGCCTCAACCGGGTTTTCACCCAGCACGAAGCGCAGCGTATCGGCGTCATGCACGGTGATATCGAGGATCACGCCGCCGCCCGCATCGGGCCGCTCGATGCGCCAGCCTTGCAAGTGCGGCGGCAGATAAACCGCATGGAAAACCCGCGCACCCAGCACCTTGCCGATCTTGCCCGCAGCAATGGCATCACGCATGGCGCGGTGGCTTGCGGCATTGCGCAAATGATGGTTGGTGCCGGCCACGACACCCGCCTCGCGCACGGCTTTCAGCATCTGGTGCGCGTCATCAATCGTCAGCGCCAGCGGCTTTTCGCAAAGTATATGCTTGCCCGCTTGTGCCGCGGCAATCGCCTGATCGCGGTGCAGTTCATTGGTGGTGGAGATATAAACGGCATCGATTTCAGGGGCGGACAAAAGCGCTTCAAGGCTGGTCACGGAGCGGGCTATGCCGTTTTCGCGGGCATAAGTTTCACCGCGTTCGGCATTGGTGCTGTAAACGGAAATGACCTCGCCCCCGGTGGCGCGAATGGCTCCGATCACCCATTCCTTCGCAATGGTGCTTGCGCCTATAAGGCCCCACTTTGCCATTCGAGTTTCTCCTCCTGTTTTCTGAACGGCGCACCGCAACTTGCCCGCACCGCAAGGCGCACCGACAGGCGCTGTGCCTCCGCCTCCACCCGTTCCGAATTGACCTGTTTCAGCAAAAGCTGCGCCGCACGTTCACCCAAACCTTGCGGATCCACAGCCACAGTCGTCAGCGCCGGAACGGCAGTCTTTGCTTCGATCACATCGTCAAAACCGACGACGCCAAAATCCCGGCCCGGCTCAAGATTGGCGGCCCGCAGCCCGTCGCAGACGCCGAAAGCCACCGCATCATTGAAGCACACCGCCGCCGTGGGCTTCATGCCATGCCGCAGCATCTGTTCCACCACTTCAACGCCGCCGGCGCGGGACGGGGCGCTTGCAAAGACCAGCGCATCATCAAAGGCAATTCCGGCCTGCTCCAGCCCGGCGCGATAACCCGCGACACGCTCAGCAAACACCGCCGTATCGGCATAACCGCCCATGAAAGCGATGGCGCGATGCCTGAGCGACACCAGATGCTCGACCGCCTTCGCCACGCCGCCGCGATTGTCCGAAACGATGGAAGAAACACCCGATCCCGGCACATCGCGCACCATCTGCACAACCGGCAGGCCGCTTTTCGCCAATGGTTTCAGATCATTGGCCTCGGTCCCGCGCGCTGGCGAAACAATCAGCCCGGCAATGCCATGTTCGCGCATCGAGGCAATCACCTCGCGCTGGCGATCGATGCTTTCCGCCGTATTGGCCAGAAACTGCACATAGCCAGCCGACTGCATGACGCGATCCACGCCGACGGCCAGTTCGGCAAAGAAACTGTTGGTCAGATCATTGACCACAAGACCAATAATCTTTGAGTTCGACTGACGCAGGTTGGCGGCGGAACGGTTATAGACATAACCCAGTTTCTCGATCGCCTCCTGCACCTTGACCCGGGTGTCAGCATGAACCAGCGGACTGTCACGCAGCACCAGCGACACGGTCGATTTCGACACGCCAGCCTCGCGTGCAATATCGATAACGGTGACGCTGCTCTTGCTCATGACCTGCTCCGGTTTATCCCGTTCATTAAATTGGAACGTTCCAATACTGTCAAGAGCAGAGCGGAAAGCCGCCATTTGCCATGTGTTCGCCACAATTCGCGTTGGTTTTTAGTGCAGATTTTCTGCCGAAACACGTATTTCAGGTGCAAACACCCTCAAATCACATTTCTGCCGCCTTTTTCGACGGGATTGCCATTTGGAACGTTCTAAACTAAAAATCGGCTGACAAGCGGAGAAGCGATCATGGGCATGAACGACCAGCAACTGATCTTGCCGGATGGCAACGGGAGCCTTGCCCCCTACACGCTGAGCGGCAAGCCGACACCGCGCCCGACAGTTGCGCCGCAGTTCAACCGCATCGCCTATGCGGCAGCGCATGTGGTTTCCGATCCGCTGAAAAATGCCCGCCCGTGGAACGACCCGGCCATCGACTGGGACGCGACCATGGCTTTCCGCCATCACCTGTGGAGCCTCGGTTTCAGGATCGCTGAAGCAATGGACACCTCACAGCGCGGCATGGGCCTGAACTGGGCCGGCGCGCAGGAACTGATCCGACGCTCTCTGACGGAAGCGAAAGGCGTAGCGGGTGCCGATCTTGCCTCTGGCGCCGGCACCGACCACCTTGATCCGGCGGAAGCAAAAAGCCTTGATGACGTTATCAGGGCTTATGAGACACAGGCAGGCTTCATCGAGAAGCACGGCGGGCGCTTCATCCTGATGGCAAGCCGGGCGCTGGCCCGCATCGCCAGATCGCCCGACGATTATGCCAAAGTCTATGGGCATATTCTGACGCAGGCCCGCGAAAAGGTCGTGCTGCACTGGCTGGGCGACATGTTCGATCCACAGCTCAAAGGCTATTGGGGGGCACAAAATTTCGATGAAGCACTGGATACCGTGATCGGCATCATCGAGGCCAATCGCGACAAGGTGGAAGGCATCAAGATATCTCTGCTGGAAGAGCGCTACGAAATCGCCTTGCGCAACCGCTTGCCGGAAGGCGTGTTGTGTTTCACCGGCGATGATTTCAACTATGCGCCGTTGATCGAAGGCGACGGAAACAGGCACAGCCATGCGCTGCTCGGCATTTTCGATGCGGTCGCCCCGCAGGCATCGAGCGCGCTTGCAGCGCTGGCCGCAGGCGGCAATGCCCGCTTCCGCGCAATCATCGAGCCGACCGTGCCGCTATCGCGCAAGATTTTTGAAGCACCGACGCAATATTACAAGGCGGGCGTGGTGTTCCTCGCCTGGCTGAACGGCCACCAGAACCATTTCACCATGCCTGCCGGAATGCAGTCGGCACGCGGCATCCTGCATTATGCCGACATATTCCGCCTGGCCGACAAGGCCGATGTGCTCGACCACCCGGAGCTTGCCATCCACCGCATGAAAAAGCTTCTGGCCGTTCATGGCGTATCGTAAAGACAGGCGGCTGTTGCCGCCTGTCCCGTCAAATCACCGCCAGCCAAGCCCCGGTGCAACATGCTTCAGGATCGACTCGATCACATGGGCATTGTACTCGACGCCAAGCTGGTTCGGCACGGTCAGAAGCAGCGTATCGGCCTCGGCAATCGCCTCGTCTTTGGCCAGTTCCTCGATCAGCCGGTCAGGCTCGGCAGCATAGGACCGCCCGAAGACGGCCCGCAGGTCTTCCTCGATATAGCCGATGGAATCCTGCTCCTTGCCCCCATTGCCGAAATAGGCCCGGTCGCGATCATCGACCAGCGCGAAGATGCTGCGGCTCACCGAAACACGCGGCGTGCGCGTATGTCCGGCTTCCTTCCAGGCTTCGCGATAGGCGCGAATCTGCCTGGCCTGCTGGATGTGCAGCGGCTCGCCTGACTCGTCCTTCTTCAGGGTAGAGCTTTGCAGATTCATGCCGAGCTTTGCCGCCCACACAGCCGTGGCATCCGAAGCCGCACCCCACCAGATACGATCCCGAAGACCTTCCGAATGCGGCTCGATCCGCAGCAAACCGGGAGGGTTCGGAAACATCGGACGCGGGTTCGGCTGTGCAAAGCCCTGCCCCTTCAGCGCTTCGAAGAACACCTCGCCGTGCTGGCGGCCCATATCGGCATCGCTCTTGCCTTCTTCCGGCGCATAGCCGAAATAACGCCAGCCATCGATCACCTGTTCCGGCGAGCCGCGGCTGATGCCGAGTTGCAGGCGACCCTTGGAAATCAGGTCGGCGGCACCGGCATCCTCGACCATATAGAACGGGTTTTCATACCGCATGTCGATGACGGCGGTACCGATCTCGATCCTCCTGGTCTTCGCGCCGATGGCTGCAAGCAGCGGAAAGGGCGATGCAAGCTGGCGCGCGAAATGGTGCACGCGGAAATAGGCGCCATCCGCGCCCAGCTCCTCTGCGGCGACCGCCAGATCGATAGATTGGAGAAGCGCGTCGCTGGCCGAGCGGGTTCCCGACTGGGGAGACGGCGACCAGTGGCCGAAGGAAAGAAAGCCGATCTTCTTCATGATGATGTTCCCTGAATTCGGGCGAGAGGATTGTTCCTGCCCAATATGGCGGCGCGCGCCAGGAATGGAAGGGCGCGGAAAGGAACACACTGTTCAGTATTTGCACCCTCTGTTCCGTCCGCTTTTTATCGCGCGGCATGAGTTGCCCGATACCCACGCCCTGTCCGGTACATTGACAGTCCATCCGGACGCTATTAAGCCTCGAAACAGGCGGATAAACCTTCAATCTGAGGTTATTGGAGAAAAGGTGTTTGCCGATAAGCAACGCACCAAAACAGGGGAGATTTTCATGCGTTCCAAATTTCAGGCTATGCTTCTGGGCTTGCTGGCCGCAACGGCCCTCGCCACCTCGGCACAGGCCAAAGACGTCACCGTCACCGTGACCGCCATCGTGGAGCATCCCGCCCTCGACGCCGCCCGCGACGGCGTGAAGGACGCGCTGGCAGAAGCCGGCTTCAAGGAAGGCGAAAATCTCAAATTCGTCTATCAGTCTGCACAGGGCAACCCGGCGACCGCAGCGCAGATCGCCCGCCAGTTCGTCGGCGAAGCTCCAGACGTGATCGTCCCGATCTCCACCCCGTCGGCGCAGGCCGTCGTTTCGGCCACCCGCGACATTCCTGTCGTCTTCACCGCCGTTTCCGATCCGGTCGGCGCGCAGCTCGTCAAGGACATGGCGAAGCCCGGCGGCAACGTGACCGGCCTGTCCGACATGTCGCCCGTGGCTGAGCACATCAAGCTGATCAAGGAAGTGATGCCGAACATCAAGAAGCTCGGCTATCTCTACAATTCCGGTGAAACCAATTCCGTGTCGCTGCTGGCGGCGCTGAAGGAAGCCGCTGCCGCCGAAGGCATCGAAATCGTTGAATCAGCCGCCACCAAGTCGGCGGAAGTCCAGGGCGCGGCCCGTGCCCTCGTCGGCCGTGCCGATGCCATGTATGTGCCGACCGACAACACCATCGTTTCGGCGCTGGAAAGCGCCGTCGGCGTCGCCGAGGAAAGCAAGCTGCCGCTCTTCACCGCCGATACGGATTCGGTCAAGCGCGGTGCGCTGGCAGCACTCGGCTTCAACTATTACGATGTCGGCAAGCAGACCGGCGCCGTCGTGGTGAAGGTTCTCAAGGGTGAAAAGCCGGGCGACATTCCGGTCGACATCGCCAAGGGCACCGATCTCGTCATCAATCTTGGCGCCGCCAAGAAGATGGGCGTCGAATTCCCGCAGGCCGTGATCGACCGCGCCACCAGCAAGATCGACTAAACATACAGCATGACGGAAAAAGGCGGGGTCGCTCCCCGCCTTTTTCTTTGACAGGATTTGATCAGAGTTTTCGAAATGCCCGCTATTCGCATTCTTCCCGCAGACGACAACACCAATGGCTGGAGCAGGATATTGCCAGCCCGCACGCCGAAGGCGGCGCTCGCAGGCGATATCAAGGCCGACTGGATCGTGCTCGGCGCGGGCTATGCGGGCGTGGCGGCCGCGCGACGGCTGGCCGGGAACCGTCCCAATGACCGGATTGCATTGATCGATGCGCAGGAGGTCGGGAAAGGCACGTCGGGCCGCGCCGCGGGCTTTGCCATCGACCTGCCGCACAATGTCAGCTCCTCGATGGAGGAACTGGCCAAGTCGCAAAGCTATCGCGCGCTCGCCCGCGCCGCCATCGATCATCTGAAACAGCAGATCGACCGGCATGCGATCGATTGCGACTGGCGGCAGGATGGAAAATTTCACGCAGCGGTTTCCGATCAGGGCATGCGCGAGGTTCTTGAGCCGACGGTCAGGGAACTGGAGCGCCTCAAGGAACCCTTCGACTGGCTCGAAGGCGATGCGCTGGCCAAAAGGCTCGGCACGAACCATTTCAAGGCGGCGATCTTCACCTATGGCACATCGCTTCTGAACCCGGCTGCCCTTGTGCGCGGCCTCGCCGACAGCCTGCCCGGCAATGTGACGCTTTACGAAAATTCCGCGGTCACCAGGATCGATTACGGCGAGCGCATCCACATCACGACGGCAAAGGGCAGCATTCAGGCGCCTGTCATGATCCTGACGGTCAATGGCTTTGGCGAGCAGTTCGGTTTTTTCAGGCGAAAGCTCCTCAACTTCGCCGCCCATGCCAGCCTGAGCCGCAAGCTTTCCGACGACGAATACAAGGCCATTGGCGAAATCGCGCCATGGGGGCTGACGCCCGCCAATTCCTTTTCCGGCATCACCATGCGCCTCACCTCGGACCGGCGCATACTGGTGAGGCAGAACGTGCATTTCTGCCCGTCGCTCCGCCAGTCGGATGCGCGCCGTGAAACGGTCAGGCGTGAGCACAAGCGCCTCTTCGACGAGCGTTTTCCCATGCTGCCCAAGGTCGATATGGAGCATACATGGACGGGCTTCATCTGCCTGTCGCGCAACGGCGCACCGGGTTTCGGACAGATTGCGAAGAATGTCTACACATCACTCTGCCAGAACGGCGTCGGCATCACCAAGGGCACGATAGGCGGCATTCTTGCCGCCGACATGGCTTGCGATATCGACAATCCGCTGATCGACGACATGCTCAAGCTCGGCAGCCCGACCGGGTTGCCGCCACGGCCTTTCCTCGATCTCGGCGTGCGGGCGCGTTTCGCATGGGAGCTGTGGCGGGCGCGCGCCGAAGTGTGACCCAAATCAACCGGGCCAGATGTTGTAACACTCCCACAGAATAGCGCTTTTTAGCGGCCTTGCAGCGATAATGCTTGCGCGCTGCCGCGTTTTGCGTTGTATCGCCAGAGCGATATAGCAAGAAAAACCGCAAGCAATGCGGTGAATGGAATTTGCAGTGCGCTGCGCCCGGTCGGATGCGGGTTCGCTGCAAGCATAAACCGGGGAAATGTTTCAGGTGGCAGGAACACCGGAAGCGAACTCAGAACAAACCGGTCGTGACTGAAGCTGGCCGAGCGGAACACCCGGATTTCCGGTTTCCGCAACGCCGATGATCGATGCCGCGCTGAAGCGGAAATCGTTCGTTTGGTCACGGCGAGAAACAAGGAATGACATTGTGAGTCAGATCGCCTTCTGGGGTGCGGTCGAATTGGGCCTCGTCTTTGCATTTGTAGCCATCGGCGTCTATCTGGCGTTCCGTGTCCTCGATTTCCCCGATCTGACGGTTGACGGTTCGTTTCCGCTGGGCGCCGCCGTAACCGGCGTGCTGATCCTTGGAGGCATGAATCCATGGCTCGCCGCGATCATCGCCATGATTGCCGGTGCCGCCGCCGGGCTCGTGACCGCGACGCTGAATGTGCGCTTCAAGATTCTCAATCTTCTTGCCTCCATTCTGACCATGATCGCGCTGTTCTCGGTCAATCTGCGCGTCATGGGCGCGCCCAATATTTCCCTCATCAGCCAGGACACCATGCTGACGCCGTTCTTCGGCCACGGCATCCCCGAATATTATGTGCGTCCGCTGTTCCTGTTCGTGCTGGTTGCCATCGCAGTGTTCATCGTCTGGCGCTTTCTGGAAAGCGACATGGGGCTTGCCATGCGCGCAACCGGCGCCAATCCGAAAATGGCGCGCGCGCAGGGCGTCCGCACCGACCGGCAGATCTATCTCGGCATGGCGCTCTCCAACGCTCTGGTGGCGCTTGGCGGCGCGCTCTTCGCGCAGACCAACGGTTTTGCCGATGTGACCTCGGGGGCCGGCACCATCGTGGTTGGTCTTGCGGCGGTCATCATCGGTGAAACGCTGCTGCGCAGCCGGTTCATCCTGGTCATCCTGCTTGGCTGCGTGCTCGGTTCGATCATCTATCGCATCGCCATCCAGTTTGCGCTTTCCAAGGGATCGGCATTCGGCTTGCAGGCATCCGATCTCAACATCGCGACCGCCCTTCTCGTCACCTTCGCCCTGATATTGCCGCGCCTGCGTCGCGGAGGAGCATCGGCATGATCGAACTTTCCAATCTCGATGTCGTCTTCGGTCGCGGCACTCCGCTTGAAAAACAGGTCCTGAACAAGATCAGCCTGACCATGGACAAGGGCTCATTCGTCACCGTCATCGGGTCGAACGGTGCCGGCAAATCGACCATGCTCGGCGTTCTTGCTGGCGATGTGATCCCCACCGGCGGCAAGGTCGTCATCGCCGGGCAGGACGTGACCCGCAAATCCACCGCCGACCGCGCCGGGCTGGTGGCCCGTGTGTTCCAGGATCCGCTGGCCGGAAGCTGCGGCACGCTGACCATCGAGGAAAACCTTGCGCTGGCAGCTTCGCGCGGCAAGTCGCGCGGCCTCACCCACGCGCTCAATTCCAAACGCCGCGCCTGGTTCCGCGAGCGGGTGGCAAGCCTCAATCTCGGGCTTGAAAACCGCATGCATGACCGCATGGAGCTCTTGTCCGGCGGCCAGCGTCAGGCCCTGTCGCTCATCATGGCGACCCTTTCCGGCTCGGAGGTTCTGCTGCTCGACGAACACACGGCGGCCCTTGATCCCGGCATGGCCGAATTCGTCATGGAACTGACCCGCACGCTGATTGCCGAAAACAAGCTGACCGCGCTGATGGTCACGCACTCCATGCGTCAGGCGCTCGATTATGGCGACCGGACGATCATGCTGCACGGTGGCAAGATCCTGCTCGATGTCACCGGCGACAAGCGCAAGACGCTGGGCGTCGAGGACCTCATCGACATGTTCCGCAAGGTGCGCGGCCAGACGCTGGACGATGATGCGCTGCTGATCGAATAGGACATGCTCAAACAAAACTCAGGTTTTGCAAACAGCTTTGTTTCCCAGCCGTCGTTCAGTTTGAGCGGCGGCTGTTTTGTTTGAAGGCGAATTGCGCTAGTGAGTTTGCATGGCGCAGAAGAAAGCAAATGAAGTCGATAGTTTTCTGGCAAGACCGACGAGCTCTTTCCCGGTCGTGCTGCTTTACGGCCCCGACAAGGGGCTGGTGAGCGAACGTGCGCGCCGTTTTGCCGAAGCCAGCAAATTGCCGCTGGATGACCCGTTTGCCGTCATTCGCATGGAAGCCGACGAAATCGAGGCCGATCCGGCGAAACTCGCCGACGAAGCCCGCACCATCTCCATGTTCGGCGGACAGCGCCTGATCTGGATCAAGAATGCTGCTGGCCAGAAGAAGCTTGCCGAAGCGATCAAGCTGCTTGCGACCGAGCCGCCGCAGGAAACATTCGTTCTGGTGGAAGCGGGCGATCTGAAGAAGGGTGCGGGTTTGCGCAGCGCCGTCGAAAACGCGCCAGCGGGCATGGCGCTCCCCTGCTATTCCGACGACAGCCGCGGCATCGATGGCGTCATCGATGACGTTCTGGCCGAATGGAAAATGCAGATCACGCTCGACGGCCGCCAGCTTCTGCGCGCAAGCCTTGGCGGCGATCGTCTTGCCACACGCGGCGAACTGGAAAAGCTCTGCCTTTATGCACGCGGCAAGGAACGCATCGATATCGATGACGTGCGCGAAGCGGTGGGCGATGTCGCGGGCCTTTCCACCGACGAGGTGATCGACGCGGTTCTCGCTGGCGACCTGCCGCGTTTTGAAATTTCCTTTGATCGCGTCGTGAAATCCGGCACGGGACCCTTTCTGCTGCTCAACACGGCGATGCGCCAGTTCCAGCAGGTGCAGACATTGCGTCATATTGCCGACACCGAGCGCAAAAGCGCCTCCGTGGTGGTGGCTGCAGCCCGCCCGCCGATCTTCTTCAACCGCAAGAAACTGATCGAGAATGCCGTCAGCCGCTGGAGCGGGGAAAGCCTTGCGCGCGTCATGGAACGCCTGCAGCGCGCCGTTCTCGAAAGCCGCCAGAATGCGAGCCTCGCCATTCCCATCATTCGCCAGTGCCTGCTGGCAATCAGCGTCGAGTCCCTGCGGAATGGGCGCCGATAACAGAGCATTTCCAGCAAAAGTGCGAAGCGGTTTTTACGTTGGATAATGCGTAAAAACAAATGGATAGAGCATTCCCACTGGCGATACAGGAAATGATCTATCAATCACTTCAAGTATTTTTTCAAATGAACGAAAAAAGCTCGCCGCCAATATGGCAACGAGCTTTCACCATTATCTATTGTTTTGAAAATCAGCTCTGGAGACGGCGGCAAATCTCGTCGAGTTGCTCAAGAGAACTGTAGCGTATCTTGACCTCTCCACCGCGATCACGATGATTGATTTCAACCTTCATGCCGGTAACATCGGAAAGCAGCTTTTCCAGCGCCTTGGTGTCGGCGTCCTTTTCAACCGGGCCCGGCTTGGCCGGCCTGGCATTGGCTTCGCCACGGGCTTCCGCCTGCGCCAGCGCCTCGACCTGACGGACCGACAGACCATCCTTGACGATCCGTTCCGCCATTGCGGTCGGGTTCTCCATCGTGATGAGGCTTCGCGCATGACCTGCCGAAAGCGCTCCATCGACAATGAAATCCTGCACGGGCTGCGGCAGCTTCAACAGGCGCAGCGTGTTGGCGACATGGCTGCGGCTTTTGCCGATGACCTGCGCCAGATCGTTCTGCGTATAGTCGTGATTGTCGATAAGCTGTTGATATCCAAGCGCTTCTTCAACCGCATTCAGGTCGGCGCGCTGCACGTTTTCGATGATGGCGATCTCAAGTGCCACGCGGTCATCGACGTCGCGAACGATCACCGGGATCGTATCGACACCGGCCCGCTGCGATGCGCGCCAGCGGCGTTCACCGGCAATCAGCTCGAACCGGTCGGGCTGACCGGGTGCGGGGCGCACGACGATCGGCTGCACGACACCGTGTTCCTTGATCGACTGCGCCAGATCCTCCAGCTCGCCTTCTGAAAACATGCGGCGCGGATTGCGCGGGTTGCGCGTGACGAACTCAATCGGGACGTTCCGTTCAATGGGAACGGGCGCCTTGCGCTCTTCCACAGGGCGGTCGATTTCACCGATCAGCGCCGCTAATCCGCGGCCAAGGCGCTTTTTTGAAGGATCGTCGTTCATCGCTCGGCTTATTCCTGATTGTTTCGTCGTCGAATCGATCTGGAGCGGCTTCTTTAGTTAAATCGCCCCAAGGTGTTGTTTGCGCATGATTTTATCCGAAAACCGTTCCCACTTTTCGGAACCATGCTCTATGCTGCCTGTAACTGCCGCTCGCGCTGGATGACTTCCGATGCGAGTTGCAAATAAGCCTGGCTACCGGCGCATTTCAGATCGTAGAGAATTGCCGGTTTTCCATGCGAAGGCGCTTCCGAAACGCGCACATTGCGTGGAATGACGGTACGATAGACCTTCTCGCCCATAAAGGCGCGAACGTCATCCACCACCTGCGCCGCGAGATTGTTGCGGCTGTCGAACATCGTCAGCACAATACCCTGAATCGAAAGCTCGGGATTGATTGTCGAGCGGACCTGATCGACCGTCTGCAAAAGCTGGCTCAAGCCTTCCAGCGCAAAAAATTCACATTGCAGCGGAACCAGAACGGAATCGGCGGCAGCCATCGCATTCAATGTCAGAAGATTGAGCGAAGGCGGGCAATCGACCAGCACATATGAAAAGCGTTCGGCCACGGCGGAATCGAAGCGCAAAGCGTCGCGCAAGCGCCGCGTGCGGTCGGCTGACTGGGCAATCTCCATTTCGATACCAAGCAGATCGAGCGTCGACGGCACGATGTGGAGATTTGGGACATCTGTCGGCATGGCGGCATCGGGCACCGAAGCTTCCTGCGTCAGCACATCATAGGAGGACAGAGGCCGATTGCGACGATCGATACCAAGACCGGTGCTGGCATTACCCTGCGGATCGAGATCGACAATCAGTACGGTCTCGCCAATCGCTGCCAATGCCGTAGCCAGATTGATGGCAGTGGTCGTCTTGCCCACGCCGCCTTTCTGGTTTGCAATGGTTATGATCCTGGACATTTTGTTCATCACCGTCGCCTTGCTGCTGTCCGCCCGTTCGAAATTTCCACTATTCAGGCGCCTTTGCGCCGAAGATTGGTGATTTCGAGTATGACCGAAGCCTGATCGATAGCACTTTGATGTTGTACCAGATCGAAACTCCAACCGACACGGCTTTCATCGATCTCGCGCAGATAATCCCGACCTTTTTGGAAAAGGGCTTTTGCGCCCTTGCTCAGCCATGGCTCTGTCAGGCCGAAAAGATCATCGAGCGAAGCCAATGCCCGCGCAGTGACCACATCCGGCGTCTCGATCTTCTGCCACATCGTTTCAATACGCGCCGAATGAACCCGTGCCGGGACATTCAAATGTCCCGCAGCGGTGCGCAGGAACGCCGCCTTTTTCCCGGCGCTTTCGATGAGATCGATAGCGCCGCCCGGCTGCTCCGCAAGAAAACAGGCCGTCACGATGCCGGGAAAACCGCCACCGGATCCGATATCCAGCCAGTTTCGAGCGTCTCTCGCCAGCGGAAAAAGCTGTGCACTGTCCAGAATATGGCGCGTCCAAAGCTCGTTCAAAGTGGAAGGCGATGCAAGATTGATCGCCTTGGACCATTTGCGAAACAGCTCTTCAAAGGCGATCAAACGGTCCGCTGTTTCACGTGAAACAGCGGGTACGATTGCTTTCAGGCTTTCAAAGCGGGTATCGGCGCTCATGCAGCGCCCTGCCCTTCGATGAGTTCTGCAGCCGCCTTATTGCGATAACCGAACTTCTTGATCTGCGCGATAAGAAGCGCCAGCGCTGCTGGCGTCATCCCGTCGACCCGCTGTGCCTCGGCAATCGTTTCCGGCTTGCGCTGCTTGAGCTTGTGCTTCAACTCATTGGAAAGACCGGATATTCCGTCAATGTCCAACCCAGCTGGTATGAGCAGCTGTTCCTCGCGCTCCATGACCGCGATGTCGCTTTTCTGCCGATCCATATAGACGGCATATTGCGCTTCGATTTCCAGAGCTTCCCGCGCTGTCGGATCGATGGCGTCCAGTTCGGGCCAGATCGGCATCAACCGGTCCAGATCGATTTCGGGATAGGACAGGAGATCATAGGCCGACCGGCGAACTCCGTCCTGATTAAGATGCAGATCATATTGCTTGGCGAGATTGGGCGTAATCGTCAGCGACTGGCTCAGCGCCCGCGCCTTGCTCAAGGCCCCTTCGCGGGCTTCAAAGCGTTCCTTGCGGGCGTGTCCCAATATGCCAAGCCGATCCGCCAGCGGTGTGAGACGCTGATCGGCATTATCCGCGCGAAGCGACAGGCGGAACTCGGCCCGCGAGGTAAACATGCGATAGGGTTCGCTAACCCCGCGCGAGGTCAGGTCGTCAACCATCACGCCAATATAGGCTTCGGTGCGCTGGATAATGACGGGCTCGCCGCCAGAAGCACGACGCGCAGCATTGATCCCAGCGAGCAATCCTTGCGCGCCCGCTTCTTCGTAACCGGTCGTGCCGTTGATCTGCCCGGCCAGAAACAGGCCGATGACTTTACGGGTTTCAAGGCTGCGCTTCAGTTCGCGCGGATCGATGAAATCATATTCGATCGCATAGCCGGGTTGCAGCATAACCGCCTTTTCAAGCCCCGGTATCGTCTTCAATATGTCGAGTTGCACGTCTTCCGGCAGTGAAGTCGAAATACCGTTTGGATAGACCGTATCGTCGTCCAGCCCTTCCGGCTCCAGGAATATCTGATGGCCGTCACGGTCGCCAAACTTGACGATCTTGTCTTCCACAGACGGACAATAACGCGGCCCAATACCCTCGATCGAACCCGAATACATGGCAGAGCGATGCAGATTGGCGCGAATGATAGCGTGGGTTTCCGGCGTTGTCCGGGTGATGCCACAATCGATCTGCGGCGTGGTGATGCGATCCGTCAGAAGCGAAAACGGCACCGGGTCCTCATCGGCAGACTGCATGTCCAGGCTCTGCCAATCGATGGTGCGGCCATCCAGTCGCGGCGGCGTGCCGGTCTTGAGCCGCCCGAGCGCGAAACCAAAGGATGTGAGACGTTCGGAAAGCCCAAGCGCAGGCTTTTCACCCATGCGGCCAGCCGGAATCTTCTTCTCGCCGATATGGATCAACCCATTCAGGAACGTGCCTGTCGTCAGGACGACAGCGCCGCATGTCAGGGTTCGCCCATCGGACAGAATGACACCGGTGATGCGCCCATCCTGCTCCAGCAGATCATGGGCGCCGCCCTCGACCACCGACAGATTGTCCTGCGCGGCGATCATCTTCTGCATGGCAAGCCGATAAAGCTTGCGGTCTGCCTGGGTGCGAGGGCCGCGAACGGCTGGGCCCTTCCGGCGATTCAAAAGGCGGAACTGTATGCCGGCTTCGTCAGCGACACGGCCCATCAAGCCATCAAGCGCATCGATCTCGCGCACGAGGTGGCCCTTCCCCAATCCGCCAATCGCAGGATTGCAGGACATAACGCCAATAGTATCAAAGCGATGCGTCACCAGCGCGGTCCGGGCGCCAGCGCGCGCAGCAGCGGAAGCCGCCTCGCATCCCGCGTGGCCGCCGCCGATTATAATGACATCAAAGACTGTGGCTTCGGTCGAACTCATGAGGTTCATCCTGACGCAACTCGAATCCGTTTCAGAAAGATGTCTCTTTGCCACGAATGGACTTCAAACGGAAGACCCAATCGGCTGACGGTGCGATCAAATCCCGGCGATGGCTCGACTCATGAATGAATGAGCGAGTCAATCGCTCCGGCGAGATTCCACAGATGTTTCACGTGAAACAATCTTCAGTGCCGGTCATGCACCTGTTTCACGTGAATCATTTGCCGATGCAGAACTGGGAGAAAATGACGTCAAGTATCTCTTCCACATCAACATCGCCGGTGATGCGTCCGAGATATTGCGACGCCAAGCGCATATTTTCTGCGCGTAGCTCGAGAGGGAAATTGGTCCCGTTCAATGCCCTGTCGATCTCCGCGACAGTGGATCGCAAAAGGCTGATATGCCTTTGCCGCGTAGGAACTGCGTCCTCGATCTGCCCAATCTGGGCTTCTGCAAAGCTTTGCAGATCCGTGAGTAAGCCGTCCAGACCTTCGCCTGTTCTTGTCGAGATGCGGTAGGACCACCCGCCATCGGCCTTTTCGCTGAGGTCAGCTTTAGTACCGACCGTCCAGAGCGTTGCGGGCGTTTCATCCGTTCCAATCGCGACGGGGTCGTTCATATCTTCAAGCAGCAAAACCAGATCGGCATCGGCCATGCGGGCGCGGGCGCGTTCAATGCCGATTTTCTCGACCACGCTTTCCGTTTCGCGCAGGCCTGCCGTGTCCGTCACATAGACCGGAATGCCTCCAAGATCGAGCTTGACCTCCAGAAGGTCGCGGGTCGTGCCCGCTTCTTCCGATATGATCGCGACTTCGCGGCCAGCCAGGAAATTCAACAGGCTGGATTTACCGGCATTGGGTGCGCCGACAATAACGACATGCAGCCCATCGCGCAGCATGGAAGCGCGTTTGCCGCTCGCAATATGGTTCTCGATCTCTGTCCTGAGCAGCGCGAGTGATTGCCAGACCTGCTCCGAGACTGATCCCGGCACATCGCTTTCATCGGCGAAATCAAGTTCCGCTTCGATAAAGGCACGGGCACGCAAAAGACGCTGTCGCCATTCCGTATAAAGCTCGCGCTGCGTACCGGAAGCGACGTGCAGGGCAAGCCGTCTTTGTCCCTCGGTTTCCGCTGCAATCAGATCGGCCAGACCTTCGGCAATGGTCAGATCCATCTTGCCATTGGAAAACGCCCTTCGGGTAAACTCTCCGGCTTCCGCTATCCGGCATCCGGCGATTTCTCCAAGCTCCGCCAAGAGCCTTTCGACGACGGCCTTGCCGCCATGCGCATGAAATTCGGCGCAGTCCTCACCGGTAAAGCTGTTCGGACCAGGGAAAAAGAGCACCAGGCCGTGATCAATCGGATCACCATTACGGGCACGGAACAGCTTATAGGCCGCGTGACGCGGCGCGGGTAAGACGCCAATTATCGTTTCGAGTACGAATCGAACTCGTGGACCGGAGATACGCACGACAGCGACGCCAGACGGCAGACGCCCGCTCGACAAAGCAAAAATCGTATCTTGAGGGAAAGCGATCTCGCTCATTCCGTTTCCTGACCTATAATCATAAGGACAATGCAGCCAACGCGTGCTGAAGGAATGGCATATTCATTCGCACAGTGAAAGAAAAGCCTTATGACAGAGTTCGACCGCAACGCCCTCGCTGGCAGCAACCGCCTTGCCGATGAACCGAGCGCCTATCTGCGCCAGCATGCCGATAATCCCGTTCACTGGCAGCCCTGGGGCAGGCAAGCGCTGGATGCTGCGAAGGAGCTGGACCGGCCCATTCTGCTTTCGGTCGGCTATGCTGCCTGCCACTGGTGCCATGTCATGGCGCATGAGTCTTTTGAAGACCCGGATGTAGCCGCGGTGATGAACGCCCTCTTCGTCAATGTGAAGGTGGACCGTGAGGAACGGCCCGACATAGACCAGATCTATATGGCGGCACTGGGAGCAATGGGGCAGCAGGGCGGGTGGCCGCTCACCATGTTTCTGCGCCCCGATGGGAAACCCTTCTGGGGCGGCACTTACTTCCCCCGGCACAAGCGCTACAACATGCCGGGTTTCGTTGATGTGCTGCACGCGGTCAATAATCTCTGGGACAAGGATAAAGAGAAAATTAACCACAATGCGCAAGCCGTGTTCGACCATCTGGAAGGCAGGCTTGCGGCGGAGATCGCCCCGGTTACGAACGAGGTGGAGCGGTTTGACGAGATCGCTCAACGCATAGGCAGCCTGATCGATCCGGTGCGCGGCGGGATCGAAGGAGCGCCAAAGTTCCCGAATGCGCCTTTCATGGACAATCTGTGGCTCTCGTGGCTCTATGGCCGCAATGAAACGCATCGCGACAATTTTCTCCTTTCGCTGAAAGTGATGCTGCAAGGCGGTATATATGACCATCTGGGTGGCGGGCTCTGCCGCTATTCCACGGACGCCGAATGGCTGGTGCCCCATTTTGAAAAAATGCTCTACGACAATGCGCAATTCATTCGCCATGCGACTTACGCTTTCGCCGAGACGGGAAATGATTTGTTTCGTTTGCGAATCGAAGAGACGGTTGATTGGCTGAACCGGGAAATGCGCCTGTCCGATGGCAGTTTTGCCTCCAGTCTCGATGCCGATAGCGAGGGCGAAGAAGGACGCTTTTACGTCTGGAGCGAACAGGAGATCGATGAGGCGCTCCGCGACGACAGTAAAGCCTTCAAGGACTTTTACGGTGTGACGCCGGGCGGAAACTGGGAAGGCCACAACATCCTGAACCGCCTGCATGCGGTCGATGACTGCGCTATCCTGCCCCCGATGATAGAAGCGTCACGCCAAAAGCTGCTTGCGCGTCGCGAATTGCGGACACGCCCCGGACGGGATGAGAAGGCGCTGACCGACTGGAACGGGCTCGCCATCCGAGCGCTGGCCGAAGCAGGCCGCAGCTTCGGCAGGCAGGACTGGATCAATCTGGCGGTCGACGCCTATCGCGCCATAATGAGCAGTTTCCGCGATGGCCGCATCGCCCATTGCCGCATGGAAAACTCGCTTCTCTACCCTGCCCTTTCGACCGATTATGCATCGATGATCAACGCGGCCATCGCCCTTCATGAAGCAACGAGCGAGCGGTCCTATATTGATGACGCGTTGAAGTTCAAGCAGGCGCTCGATGAAGCTCACAAGGATGGCACCGGGAATTATCGCCTCTCGGCGCTGGACGCTGATGACGTCATCCTGCACGCCTATGGCGACTATGACGAAGCGATACCGAGCGCGACCAGCCAGATCATCGAAGCGCTGACCCGGCTGTTTCTGGCGACGGGCAATATCGAGCTTTATCAAAGCAATGAGGCGCTGATCGAGCAGGCGCTCGGGCGAGCCCTCGCCCAGCAATATGGGCAGATCGGCATATTGAATGCGGCGCGTTTTGCTGCCGAACCGCTCTCCCTGGTCGTAGCGAGTGAAGACGATGCCGGAGAACTTGTTTCGATGGCGAATCGAAATCCGGACCCGCGCCGTGTCGACAAGTTCGTGCGTTTCGAGCCCGGCAAGCCGATAGAATTGCCCACCGGCGGAACGGCGGAGACGGAGCGTCCGTCAGCCTGGTTCTGCAAGGGGCATGTCTGCCTGCCGCCTGTTGAAAACGCCGACGCGTTGCGGCTATTGCTCGGCAAAACATCGTGAAACAAAAACGCCGCGACGGTTTCCCGCGCGGCGTTTCTGAAACGCTACAATCGAGCAATGTTTAGGTGTTCATCGAATCGAAGAATTCACCATTGCTCTTGGTCTGCTTCAGCTTGTCGATAAGGAATTCGATCGCGTCGGTCGTGCCCATCGGCGCGAGGATACGGCGCAGAACGAAAATCTTCTGCAGATCGGCGCGCGGTACGAGCAGGTCTTCCTTGCGGGTGCCGGACTTGAGAATGTCCATGGCCGGGAAGATACGCTTGTCGGCCACCTTGCGGTCGAGCACGATTTCCGAGTTGCCGGTGCCCTTGAATTCTTCAAAGATCACTTCGTCCATACGGCTGCCCGTATCGATCAGCGCTGTTGCGATGATGGTCAGCGAACCGCCTTCTTCGATATTACGCGCGGCACCGAAGAAACGCTTCGGACGCTGCAATGCGTTGGCATCCACACCGCCGGTGAGAACCTTGCCGGAAGACGGCACAACGGTGTTGTAGGCGCGGCCAAGACGAGTGATCGAATCGAGCAGGATCACGACGTCGCGGCCGTGTTCGACGAGGCGCTTGGCCTTTTCGATGACCATTTCAGCCACCTGAACGTGGCGCGCTGCCGGTTCATCGAAGGTCGAGGAAATCACTTCGCCCTTCACCGAGCGCTGCATGTCGGTCACTTCTTCCGGACGTTCATCGATCAGGAGAACGATCAGATAGCATTCCGGATGATTGGCGGTGATCGAATGGGCGATGTTCTGGAGAAGGACGGTCTTACCGGTGCGGGGCGGAGCGACGATGAGACCGCGCTGGCCCTTGCCGAGCGGCGCCACCAGATCGATGACGCGGGGGGACAGGTCCTTGGAGGTTGGAACTTCCAGCTCCATCTTGAAGCGCTCATTGGGATAGAGCGGCGTCAGATTGTCGAAGTGAACCTTGTGCCGGATTTTTTCCGGATCTTCGAAATTGATCGAGTTGACCTTGAGCAGCGCGAAATAACGTTCGCCTTCCTTGGGACCGCGGATCGGCCCTTCGACCGTGTCGCCGGTCTTGAGGGAAAAACGGCGCAGCTGCGAGGGAGAAATATAAATATCGTCAGGACCCGGCAGATAGTTGGCGTCGGCAGAGCGCAGGAAGCCAAATCCATCCTGCAGCACCTCGACGACACCTTCGCCGATGATTTCGACGTCCTGGGCCGCCAGCTTCTTGAGGATCGCGAACATCAGTTCCTGCTTGCGCATGGCGCTCGCGTTTTCGACCTCAAGCGTTTCGGCAAAAGCCAGCAGCTCCACCGGTGTCTTGTTCTTCAGTTCTTGTAGTTTCATTTCCTGCATGGATGAGGAACTCTTTTAAAATGTAGGGAGAAAATGCAGTTGTTCGGAAAGGTGGCCACATGAAGTTGTGACCGGCATCGAAGGCCTGCTGTCTTGAAGGGAAGAGGCTTACTACATACTGATTTGCAGCATGGAGAGCAAGTCTCATGTAGGGATAGCGCGAAATTTCTGCAACAGAAAAATGGCAGAAACCGGGTCGTGTGGTGCATTTGAAGTCATCTTGCCCATAAAAGGACAGGTCATCGATAACTTCAAATCCGCAAACCACACGAATTCAGGGTGTTGCCGGTGCGGTTTTTGAAACCGGAATTTCCATTTTCACGGGCAATCTTCAAGAAAATTCCGGTTTCATCACACTGGCGGGGTTTCTTGTTGAAGCCGTTTTCTGATCAGAACGGCTTCACGATCACCAGTATGACGATCAGGATCATCAGAACTGTCGGCACTTCATTGATGATTCGCCAGTGCTTTGCCGAGCGTGTGTTGCGGTCTTCCGCAAAAAGCCGCGTGGATTTCGACAGATAGCCATGCAGGCCGGACATCAGCACGACCAGCAGCAGCTTGGCATGCAGCCAGCCGCCCTGAAAACCATAGATTTCCCACGCCATCCACAGGCCGGCGATCCAGGTCACGATCATGGCCGGGTTGATGATGAAGCGCAAAAGCCGCTTTTCCATCACCTTGAAGGTTTCCGATGTTTCGGAACCGGGTTTCGCGGCGGTGTGATAGACAAAAAGGCGCGGCAGATAGAGCATGCCCGCCATCCATGCGATGACCGCGATCACGTGCAGCGATTTGACCCAGAGATAGGCGTCGGCTGGATTCACGTGAAACAATGCCCAGACGCCGAGCGCCACCACGACGAGCGCGACGACGGTGCGAATGGCTACTGCCGAACCGCGATTTTCCGGAGCTGTCTGGCTCATGATTTTCCTCCGCGAATACGGTCGATCATGCGTTGCACGTTTTCAACAGGCGCCTGCGGCGTGATCCCGTGCCCGAGATTGAAGATCAGCGGCCCCTGGCCGAGACGCTCCAGAATGGCGTCCACGCCTTCATCGAGAGCATTGCCGCCGGCCACCACGCGCAACGGATCGAGATTGCCCTGTATCGCGCCCTCGTTCTGGAGGGAAGCGGCAAAGGACAGGGGAACGGACCAGTCGAGACCGAGGGCGTCCACGCCGGTCTTCTCGCGATAGCCTGCATAAAGCATCCCTGCCCCTTTCGGGAAGCCGATGATGCGGGCTTCGGGGTAGACCGCCCTCACCTTCTGGACGATCCGGGCAACGGGCTGGATGCAGAAACGTTCAAAACAGTCCTCGTCCAGAACACCAGACCAGGAATCGAAAATCTGCACCGCATCGGCACCGGCGTCGAGCTGTTCGATGAGATATTCGGCGGAAACATCGGCAAGATCGTTCAGAAGCTTTTCAAAGGCTTCCGGGAAGCGATAGGCGAAAAGACGGGCGGGCGCCTGATCCGGGGTTCCATGACCGGCGATCATATAGGTCGCAACGGTCCAGGGAGCGCCACAGAAGCCGAGCAGCGTGGTTTCGTCGGGCAACTGCTCGCGCAGCAGCCGAACCGTCTCATAGACCGGCTCCAGCCTTTTGGCGACGCCTTCGGTCTCAAGCCAGAAAATCTCGTCGGCATCGATCGGCGTCATCAAGGGTCCCCTGCCTTCTTCAAAGCGAAGGTCGCGTCCAAGGGCATGGGGGATGACGAGAATGTCGGAAAACAGGATGGCTGCATCAAAGCCAAACCGGCGGATCGGCTGAAGCGTCACTTCGACAGCCAGATCGGGCGAATAGCAGAGGTCGAGAAAGCTCCCGGCCTTTTTCCGCGTCTCGCGATATTCGGGAAGATAGCGTCCGGCCTGGCGCATCATCCAGATGGGCGGTGGGAAGATCGCTTCACCGTCGATCACTCTCAAGACTTTGCGCTTCATGTCTTTTCCATTCCACCCTGTGTGTTGCCTCAACCGTCCTTGGTCTGAAACTTATCCAATGCGGTTCTCATAAAGAAAGGATGATTCAGGAATCTTTTGATTCTTAGAGTCTGTTGGAATCGGGGATTAAGGTCTGTCCTGTTTTTCCCCACAGTTTCCATGCGGTCATGTCATCCTGTGCAATCATTCACCGATAGTCTGACCAAAAACAATGAAAACTCAATTCCCTCTTTTAATATAAGAGGTTACCAATTGACGCAGTTCATGCGCATTTGTGGAAAAGCTGGGAATAAAGGCGGGCTTTCGTGGATTCGTGAGTCTTGTCCACATTTGTTGATGATCGCTCGCCACATGTTCGCCCGCTGTGGATGACTTGCCAAGTTTCCCACGGCCTGCCATGGCTTGTGGAAGACGTTCGGCCTTTACGCACAGCCGTCAACAGGAGGGCAACAAAACTGTGACCAGACCGCTTTCCTACTTTCATCTTCATCTGATTTCTGATGCGACCGGAGAGACTCTCCTGGCGGCGGGCCGTGCGGCAGCGGCGCAATATGCCAATGCGCGCGCCATCGAGCACATCTACCCGCTGATCCGCACCGAAAAGCAGCTGCGCAAGGTTCTCGAAGGCATCGATGCGGAGCCGGGCATCGTTCTCTACACGATCGTGGACCAGAAACTGGCGGCGATCATCGACGAATCCTGCGCCGAAATGGGCGTGCCGAGCGTTTCCGTGCTGGAGCCGGTGCTCAATACGTTCCAATCCTATCTCGGCGCGCCGGCGCATCGCCGTGCGAGCGCGCAGCATGTCCTCAATGCTGATTATTTCCGGCGGATCGACGCGCTCAATTTCACGATGGAACATGATGACGGGCAATTGCCCTTCGATATAGAGGAAGCCGACGTCATTCTGGTCGGCATTTCGCGCACGTCCAAGACGCCGACGAGCATCTATCTGGCCAATCGCGGCATCAAGGCCACCAATGTTCCGATCGTGCTCGGCATTCCCCTGCCCGAAGTGCTTTTCACGACGAAACGACCATTGATCGTGGGGCTGGTCGCGACGGCCGAACGGATTTCGCAAATCCGCCAGAACCGGCCGCTCGGCAATGTGCCGTCGCTGGATACCGGACTTTATACGGACCGCGTTTCCATCTCGGAAGAACTGGCCTATGCGCGTAATATATGCAATCGGCACGGCTGGCCGATCATCGATGTGTCGCGCCGGTCGATTGAGGAAACCGCGGCGGCTATCCTCGCTTTGCTGCGCGAAAAGACGAACAGAAGGGATCTCGATCATGTCTGACCTTATCCTCGCCTCCAAAAGCCCTTTCCGTTCGGCCCTGCTGAAAAATGCCGGCATTGAGTTTTCGACGGCAAGCGCGGAGATCGACGAGCGCGCGGTGGAGGCTCCGCTTTACGAAACGGGCGCCACGCCGGAGGAAGTCGCGCAGGTTCTGGCCGAGGCGAAGGCGCTCGATGTGAGCGAGAAGAACCCAGGCGCGGTGGTGATCGGCTGCGACCAGACATTGTCGCTGGGCGACGAGATTTTCCACAAGCCCGCCGACATGGAAGCAGCCCGCCGCCAGCTCCTGAAATTTTCCGGCATGACCCATCAGCTGAACAGCGCCGTCGTGCTGGTGAAGGATGGCGAGACCCTGTGGCGTCACGTTTCGATTGCCCGCATGACGATGCGCGACCTCGATCCGGGCTTTGTCGGGCGCTATCTCGGTCGCGTCGGCGATGCCGCGCTTTCGAGCGTCGGCGCCTATCAGGTCGAAGGTCCCGGCATCCAGCTTTTCGACCGGATCGATGGCGATTATTTCACGATTGTCGGTCTGCCGCTCCTGCCGCTGCTGGCTGAACTGCGGAAGGAAAAACTGATCGATGGCTGATCAAGTCATGAAGAAGGCTTTTGTTACAGGCTTTCCCATAAAACATTCGCGCTCGCCGCTGATCCACGGTTTCTGGCTCGCCGAACTGGGGATTGACGGTTCTTATGAGGCGGTAGAGGTGAAGCCCGAGGACTTTGCCGCCTTCGCTTCCTCGCTTGCCGCAAACGGTTTTGCCGGTGGCAATGTTACCATTCCGCACAAGGAAGCAGCCTTTGCCGCCGTGGAAAGTCTGGACGACGCTGCCAGGGCCATCGGCGCGGTCAACACGCTCTGGCTCGAAAACGGCAGGCTTCATGGCGGCAATACGGATGCTTACGGATTTGCCGCCAATCTCGATGCATCGGCTCCCGGCTGGGACAAGGCCGGCAGCGCCCTCGTTCTGGGTGCTGGCGGCGCAAGCCGGGCAATCGTCCATGCACTTTTGACGCGCGGCTTCACGAAAGTCGCCATCGTCAATCGCACTGTGAGCCGGGCGGAGGATCTCGCTGCCCATTTCGGACCGCGTGTCTCGGCGCATGGCTGGGACGCGGCACAGGATCTGGTTTCGGACGCCGGGCTGATCGTCAACACGACATCGCTCGGCATGAGCGGCCATGACGAGGGCGAGACCTTCCCGCTCGATCTCGGCAAGACGTCACCAAAGGCGGTCGCCACCGATATTGTTTATGTGCCGCTCCAGACGCCCTTCCTGAAGAAAGCCGAAGAGGCCGGACTAACAACCGTGGACGGGCTTGGCATGCTGCTGCATCAGGCCGTTCCGGGCTTCGAGCGCTGGTTCGGCAAAAGGCCGCAAGTGACGAAAGCCCTGCGTGAGCATATTCTGGCAGATATGGAAAAGGCAGGCGCTCTGGTATCTGAATCAAAAAGCGTCAGGCCGTCGTGAAATGGCTATCTTGGAACAGACAGCATGATCATCCTTGGACTAACCGGCTCCATAGGGATGGGTAAAACAACGGCGGCGAACATGTTCGCCGAATCCGGTGTGCCGATCTATAGCGCCGACGACGCGGTGCATCGCCTTTATTCCGGCCGCGCGGCGCCGCTGATCGAGGCTGCGTTTCCGGGCACTGTCGAAAACGGTTCGGTCAATCGGGAAAAGCTTTCCGCTGCCGTCATCGGAAAACCGGAAGCCCTGAAAAGACTGGAAGCCATTGTTCATCCGCTGGTGCGGGAGGAAGAGGAAGCCTTTCGCCGCAATGCGCGGGAAACGGGCGCGCCGCTGGCGCTGATCGACATTCCGCTGCTTTTCGAAACCGGCGGCGACAAGCGTGTGGACAAGATCGTGGTCGTCTCCGCCCCCGCCGAGGTACAGCGCCCGCGCGTGCTGGCACGACCGGGCATGAGCGAGGAAAAGCTCGATGCCATTCTCGCCCGCCAGACGCCGGATGCCGAAAAGCGCGCAAGGGCAGATTTCATCATCGATACGAGCGGCAGTTTCGACAATCTGCGCCGCCAGATTAACGAGATCATTGCCGAATTGAGTGGAAAGCCGGCAGTCACTGCGCAATGACCGGCAGCGCCATGCTATAGCTATACGAGATTTTTCCCGAGAGGTTCTTCAATGCGTGAAATCGTTTTCGATACGGAAACCACCGGTCTGGAAAGACTGGAGGACCGCGTGATCGAAATCGGCGGCGTGGAACTGATCAACAAGTTTCCCGCAGGCCGCACTTTCCATAAATACATCAACCCGCAGGGGCGCCAGGTTCATGCCGAGGCGCTTGCGGTGCACGGCATCAGCAACGAACAATTGCTGGACAAGCCGACATTCGCGGAAATTCTGGACGAGTTTCTCGAATTTTTCGACGGCGCGAAGCTCGTCGCGCATAATGCCATGTTCGACCTTGGCTTCATCAATGCCGAACTGGCGCGGCTCGGACAGGCGGAAATCCAGGTGGAACGCGTTGTCGATACTCTGGCGCTTGCCCGCCGCAAGCACCCGATGGGGCCCAACTCGCTCGACGCTTTGTGCAAACGCTACGGCATCGAGAACGGCCACCGCACCCTGCACGGGGCCTTGCTCGATTCCGAGATATTGGCGGAAGTCTATATCGAGCTGATCGGCGGCAAGCAGACGGCGCTTGGCCTCAGCATCGGGGGAACCGCAAGCGGCAGCAATGCAGGGGACAGCGGCGCGGCCATCATCCTTGCAGCGCGCCCAAGGCCGCTTGCCCCGCGCATTTCCGATGAGGAACGCGCGGCCCACGCGGCACTTGTGGCCAGGCTCGGCGACAAGGCCATCTGGAAGAAATATCTGTCCTAGAGCATTTCCAGCAAAAGTGTGAAACGTCTGCGCGGGGAAATCAGTTCACTGGACTGATTTCTTATGCCGCTTCGATGCGTTGGATAATGCGATAAAACAAATAGTTAGAGCATTTCCAGCAAAAGTGTGAAACGGTTTTGCGTTGGATAATGCGACAAAACAAATAGTCAGAGCGGTTCCGCGATTCCTTTTTCACTGGAACCGCTCAAAACCCCCAAACGAAAAAGCCCGGTCGAAACCGGGCTTTTTGCTTGATGAAGCCTGCGATCAGCTCTTCACGGCGGACTTGGCCTGTTCTTCGGCCATACGGCTCTGGAACATCTGCGCGAAATCGATCGGGTCGATCATCAGCGGCGGGTAGCCGCCATTGCGCGTTGCGTCGGCGATGATCTGGCGCGCGAACGGAAACAGGAGGCGCGGGCATTCGATGAACAGAAGCGGCAGCATGTGCTCCTGCGGGATGCCCTGAATGCGGAACACGCCGCCATAGACGAGTTCGGTGTTGAAGAGGACGTCCTTGCCGTCGACAGCCTTGGCTTCCAGCGTCAGCACGACGTCGAAATCCGTTTCGGAAAGCGGATTGGCGTTGACGTTCACGTTGATGTTGATGGACGGCGCCTTTTCGCGCGGGCGCAGCGACAGCGGCGCGCCCGGGCTTTCAAAGGACAGGTCCTTCACATATTGCGCCAGAATGTTGAGGGACGGCTCGGCCGTCGCGCCATTGCCGTTCTTTACTTCGCCCGCGGCCTTATCGCTCATTATCGGTATGCCTTCTATCGGTGATTAAAATTTGGGCCCCTCGGGCACAAGCTGCGCTTGTGCTGCCCCGAAAGGTCGGAATGTTTGGCTAGCATGTGCGCGGGCATGAGGCAAGAAAGGCTTTTTAGGTTAGTATTTGCGTATTCAATGATCCTTGCGATCGTCTTTCCCGGGCAGGTTTTCGTTCGGCCTGGTGGTGTAATCCTCGGGATCGAGATCGATGATATGGTCCTGGCGCGGATTCTGGCCGGGGCGCTGCTGCCCGTAACCGGTCGAATAATGCGTGGACGTGGCGACGACCATGCGGCCGCGCATGAATTTTTCCCACATGAAATCCCGAATGAAGGGAACGAACAGCAGGATGCCGATCGCGCTGCTCACAAAGCCCGGCACGATCAGCAGGATCGCCGCCAGAACCAGCATGGCGCCATGCACCACTTCACGGTCGGGGACGCGCCCGGCTGCCGTTTCGGTGCGAATACGCTGCAAAAGCCCGATGCCCTGCACGCGCAGCAGAAAGAAACCCAGCATTGCGCTCAGAATGACAAGGCCCAGAGTCGCGAAAACGCCGATCTTGCTGCCGACGATGACGAAACCGGCAATTTCGATGAAAGGCATCGCCAGCAGGATGAAAGGGGCGAAAGAGGAGGACACGGAGGTACGACCTTTGTTGTTTGGTTCCGGGTTTCAGTCTAGCCTGAATTGTAACTTTTTGAGGTTCGGAACGAAATTGAAACTGTCTGTCATGCAATATCAAATAGGTACGCGTGATCGGGATTTGAATGATGACGTAAGCCGATCTATATGTATGGAATACAGACAGGGATAGGAAAGGCGCAACGCCGGTTCCTTCAATCAGCGGCAGGCGGCATGGAATTTTTTGATTTTGGCACGATATTCTTCTTCATCGCAGCGGTGATCATCTTTCTCCAGCTGAGGAATGTTCTTGGCCGTCGTACCGGAAACGAAAAACCGCCCTTCGATCCGTATACGTCCGCGCGCAGTGCCGATGCTGCACCGGCAGGCAGCGAGACCGACAATGTCGTCTCCCTCCCGCGTAGGACGGGCGAAAAGGATTTCACCGCCATCGACAAGGCCGCTCCGGCCGGCACGCCCGTCAATGACGGCCTGCGCGCGATTTATGCCGCCGATCCATCGTTCGATCCGGCCAGCTTCGTGGATGGCGTGAAGATCGCCTATGAAATGATCGTGATGTCGTTTGCCGATGGCGATCGCAAGGTTCTGAAGAATCTGCTTTCCAAGGATGTCTATGAAGGGTTCGTTTCGGCCATCGATGAACGCGAGGCCCGCGGCGAGAGCGTGCGTTCATCCTTCGTCGGCATAGACAAGGCGGAAATCACCGCCGCCGAGATGAAGGGATCGGAAGCGCATGTGACGGTCAACATCGTCAGCCAGATGATTTCCTCCACCTATGACAAGGACGGCAAGCTGATCGACGGCGATCCGGAAAACGTCCTCGAAATCAAGGACCTGTGGACCTTTGCCCGCGATACGCGATCACGCGATCCGAACTGGAAGCTTGTCGCGACCGAAGCGGAAGATTAAGAAAAAGCTTGTGAATCGGGCCGCTGACCCAACGCAGCGGCCTTTTTGTTTATGCATGATAGACGGATACGGCGATGAACGGCTTGGCGAGGATTTTGCGCCCGGTGGCTTTTTCCGATTGTCCGGGCTGGAACCGGGACGATCAGTCCGCCGCATTTGCTGCATTTCGCCGTTCAGCCGACCATGCTGCCCGCCAGACCTACAAAAGCGGCAGTCTCGGCATTGGTTTCGAAGCGCTGCAGCCGGTCTTCGCCGCTGCGCGCAGCCTCGACAATCCGGGCGTGGAAGAAGCGCGTGCTTTCTTCGAACGGAATTTTATCCCCTGCCGCATCGTGCCGGATACGGGACAAGGCTTTGTAACCGCATTCTATGAGCCGGAGATCGAAGCTTCGCTTCACGCCGACGACCGTTTCAAGGTGCCGTTCCTGCGCCAGCCGGACGACCTCGTGAAGGTGACGGACGAGAATCGTCCACAGGGTTTCGATCCGTCCTTTGCCTTTGCGCGCCGGACGGAAAACGGTCTGGTGGAATATGACGACCGCCGGGCGATCGAGCGGGGCAGTCTTTCCGGGCGCGGGCTGGAAATCGCTTTCGTCGCCGACCGGGTCGATGCGTTTTTCGCGCATGTGCAGGGTGCAGCGCGTCTGAAACTGCGCGATGGCCGAGTGCTGCGCATTACCTATGCGGCCAAGACCGGCCATCCGTTCACCGGGATTGGCCGCATTCTGGTCGCCGATGGCGAAATCCCGGCTTCTGAAATTTCCATGCAGGCGATCCGCCGCTGGCTGGCGGAACATCCCGAGAGGGCCGATGATCTCATCTGGCAGAACCGGTCCTATATCTTCTTCCGCGAAGCGCCGGTCGACGATCCGGATGCCGGTCCGGTTGCGGCCGCAAAAGTTCCGCTCACCGCCGGGCGTTCGCTTGCCGTCGACAGATTGCTGCACACATTCGGGACGCCGATCCACGTGAGCGCGCCGACGGTCACGGTTTTTGACGGAGAGCCTTTTGCGCGGCTGATGATCGCACAGGATACCGGCACGGCTATCGTCGGCCCTGCCCGGGGTGATCTCTTCGCCGGTTCGGGTGATGCGGCGGGCGAGATCGCCGGCGGCGTGAGGAACGATGCCGAATTCTATGCGCTGGTGCCCCGCACCCTTCTGGGGGCTTGAGCGGGATGGCGCGCGCGACCGACAAGCCGGAAAAGGATTATCTGCGGCCAGAAGACCGCATCTTATGGGAAATGGTCGCGAAAACCGCAAAGCCGCTGGTAAAGCCGAAGGCGGAACCGGACGAGCTTCCCGATTTCAAGACATTGATGGCGGAAGAAGAAAAGCGCCCGGCAAAGGCGAAGGTCCAGCCTGCGGCAGAGGCGGGCAAGCCGAAGAAGGGCCTGTCGGCGCTCAGCGAAATGCAGGTTCAGTCGCTCGACAAGCCGACGCACCGAAAGCTTGCGAAGGGTCGCGTCGATATTGAAGCGCGCATCGACCTGCACGGTCTCACGCAGGGAGAAGCGCACGGCCTGCTCTACGGATTTCTGGTCAGCGCCCATGCGCGCGGGCTGCGCCACGTCATGGTCATCACCGGCAAGGGCCGTTCATTCGGCAGCGAAGGGATTTTGCGGCAGGCGGTGCCGCACTGGTTCTCCACCCCGCTGTTCAGGCTTCTGGTCAGTGCCTATGAGGATGCGGCGCGTCACCATGGCGGGCATGGCGCCCTTTATGTAAGGCTTCGCCGCCAGACCCAGAACACGGCACAGCAGATATTGCCCGGAGGAAACAGGCCGCGATGACGCCATTTGGGATACGCCTGCGCGAGTTGCGGGAAGAGCGGGGGGTGACGCAGAAGGAAATGGCGGCGGCACTTCGCGTTTCACCGGCCTATCTGTCGGCGCTGGAACACGGACGGCGCGGCCAGCCGACCTGGGACCTGCTTCAGCGCATCATCACCTATTTCAACATCATCTGGGACGAGGCGGAAGAGTTGCAGAACCTCGCCGCCGTGTCGCATCCGCGTGTGGTGATCGACACGTCCGGCCTGTCGCCGCAGGCGACGGAGCTTGCCAATCTTCTGGCGCGCAATATCCGCATCATCGACCGCGAGACGATCAAACATCTGAGCGAGGAAATTGAAGCCGCTCGCAAACGCCGCCGGGGAAACAGACCGGCGGGTTGAAAGCCTTCCCGGTCACTGCGGGTTGGACGGGCCGTATAAGGTGTAGGATTTGGGAACGCCCATGAACCATTCCGTCGAGAGCTTCGCGTTCGGCGCGTAACCCTGGAATTCCTTGAGCGTCAGGATCTGGATTTCGTCGAAATAGTCCCGGATATGTTCTTCCGTCGGTTTTGACATGAAGCGCCAGGGCGAAATGCGCACCGCATGTCTGGCCACCGAGCGGGGGAGCCAATGCAAGGCCGGGCAGAAGAAATGCGGCTCGATGGGAAACACGAAGGCCGGCGTCTGGATGAAGAAATAGTTGGAGACGCGCTGCACCTCCTTCACCAGATTGGCCCGCAGATGCAGCGGCACATGCTCGATGACCGAATTGCAAACGGCGACATCGAAGGACTTGTCCTCGAAAGGCAGGTGCTCGCCGTCATAAAGGACGACCTTCATATGTCCGAAATCACCGCTGAAGGACCGCGCCTGGCCGTCATCGCGGATGTTGACAAGCGTGATGTCCCTTGGCACGTTGACGGCATCCTGCTTTTCCCAGAAATGGCGCGAGCCGCCCACGTCGCAAATCTTCAGCGAGGTGAAATCCGGCAGGGCCTCCCGGAAAAGCGCGCCGCGCTTGCGGCGAAAATATTCCGATGAAGAGTGGACGAGCCGGTCCCAGGCGGTTGATTTGACATTGCGTTCGACACGGCTCATCTGCAGCTCTCTTCCCATCCCCGATAAATTGTAGGGATATACCTAGCTGGTTTCATTTTTCCGGTCATCAGAAAACAAGGCTAGTTGTTAAAAGAGTGTATCGTCATCCTTTTATTAGGTTCACTTAAAATAAACTGCGTAACTCGTCCAACTTGGAATTGACCAGCCAGCCATAGTAGTTTTCCTGCGGCAGCACGGGTTCCTGGCCGTCGGCCTTTCGCCTGGCGTTTTCACTGGCCAGCGCCCGCGCCCGGGCTTCCGCGCCGCCCGTATTGTAGAGCGTGGCGGTGAGGCCCGGATTCTTCGAAATGTCGAAATCGGCGATCTGCCGGTAGGAGTTGATCGACTGTTTCAGCGTTGCCGCGATGTAGGGCAGCGTCAGGTCGGGGTCCATGATCGTCTTGTAGACCACATTGCCGTCCTCGGCGTTGAGCTTGGGCAGGCCGGAAACGCGGTTCACCATGTCCGACATCTGCAAGGCCGTCAGCGGGTTGATCTGGCCCAGGCCAAATGTCTGGCCCGCATAGAAGGGCTGGAAGAACACCGCGCTGAAGCGGTTGTTGGGATAGGCGTTGCCGCCGACCGACTTGCCGCGGAAATTCTTGTTCCAGACGTTCTCACGGCAGGACCACAGCGAATAGCTGTCCTTGTGCTTCAGGCAGTCGGCAAATTCCGGGCGCTTGATGAACTGGCCGATGCTCTCGCCATTATAGCCGAAGCTGACGCCCTGGTTCACATAGGACATGGCCTTGACGTAATAGGTCTGCAGCCGGTCATAGACATCGACATTATAGGTATGTTCGCCGACGATCGCACCGACGATATGGATCGGATCGATGCCATAGGCCGCTGCCGTGGAACGGATCTTGGAGCGCAGCGAAGCATCCTTTTTCAGCAGACTGTAGATCTTCTGATACTTCTTCTCGTAGGTCGTGCTCAGTTCGCGCGTGCGCTTGGCGGATGCGCCCGGGATCGGCGGCTGTTCCGCATTGCGATTGCCCGGAGGGACGAGTGTTGCCGCATGGGCGCTCTGGCTGACTACGATAAAGGCGAGGCAAAGGCCCGCAATGCGGTTCAGTGATCTGGTCATTATGCGGAAACAGCCCCGATATGGTGAAGATCTGGTAAATTTGCCGGAAAATAGAAAACCCCCCGATGCAAGTCGAGGGGTTTTTGCGCATTCCTTGACAAGTGGCCGGAAGCCGTGGCTTTCCGGTCACTTACGGGCCTCTTCGTCAGAGAATGAAGCGCGACAGATCGGTATTCTTGGCAAGGCCGCCGATCTTGTCTTTGACATAGGCGGCGTCGATGGTGAAGACCGCGCCGGTCTTGTCGGGAGCGGTGAACGAGATTTCATCCAGAACCCGTTCCATCACCGTCTGCAACCGGCGGGCGCCGATATTTTCAACCGTTGCATTGAGGTCGACGGCGATGTCGGCCAAAGCATCGATTGCGTCGTCGGTAAAGGTGAGCTTCACCTCTTCCGTCTCCATCAGGGCGATATACTGCTTGATCAGGCTCGCTTCGGTTTCCGTCAGGATGCGGCGGAAGTCCTCACGCGTCAGCGCGTTCAACTCCACCCGGATCGGCAGTCGGCCCTGCAATTCCGGCAGCAGGTCGGATGGCTTGGAAACGTGGAACGCGCCGGATGCGATGAACAATATGTGGTCGGTCTTCACCGGTCCGTATTTGGTCGCGACCGTCGTTCCTTCGACCAGCGGCAGGAGATCGCGCTGCACGCCTTCGCGCGACACGCCCGCCCCCATGCCGCCTTCCCGCGAGGCGATCTTGTCGATCTCGTCGATGAACACGATGCCCTCGTCTTCGGTGACCCGAAGCGCTTCCTGCACGATCTGCTCCTGATCCAGAAGCTTGTCGGATTCATCGTTGATCAGGATCGCGTAGGAATCCTTCACCGTGGTCTTGCGCGTCTTGGTGCGCCCGCCCATGGCCTTGCCCAGCATGTCGGAGAGGTTCATGACGCCGATATTGGCGCCCGGCATGCCCGGTATCTCGAAGCTCGGACCGGAGCCGGTATCGGCGACCTCGATTTCGATTTCCTTGTCGTCCAGCTCGTTATTGCGCAGCTTCTTGCGGAAGCTGTCGCGCGTCGCGGGGCTGGCGGTCTTGCCGACCAGCGCTTCCAGCACGCGTTCCTCGGCATTGAGATGCGCCTTGGCCTTCACATCCTCGCGGCGCTTTTCGCGCACCAGCGTGATGGCAACCTCGACCAGATCGCGGATGATCTGCTCGACATCACGGCCGACGTAGCCGACTTCGGTGAACTTGGTCGCTTCCACCTTGACGAAAGGCGCACCGGCGAGCCGGGCGAGACGACGGGAAATCTCCGTCTTGCCGACGCCGGTCGGTCCGATCATCAGGATGTTCTTCGGCATGACCTCTTCGCGCATCTGGCCTTCGAGCTGCTGGCGGCGCCAGCGATTGCGCAGCGCAATGGCGACGGCACGCTTGGCGTCGTTCTGGCCGATGATGAAGCGGTCGAGTTCCGAAACGATTTCACGGGGGGAGAAGTTACTCATGATTATAACCCACTTTGCCACTGCTTGATGAACTCGAACGGATGCAGCAGCATGATCACGTTGAGCGTAAGGTTGTCGCGGATGACGATCAGCGCCAGAACTTCAAAGAACAGCGCGATGGCGACGGTTATTTTCGTTGGCAGCCTGGCTGCGAGCAGGAAGCCGATCAGGGCGGCAACCGTGTCGGAGACCGAGTTCACGATGCTGTCGCCGAAATAGTCCACCGAGGACGTATTGGCGCGATAGCGCTCGATGATGAAACTCGAGTTCTCGACCAGTTCCCACAGGGCTTCGATGCCGACCGCCGCTGCAAGCCTCAGGCCGAGCGGGGCTTTGGGGGCGATGATCGTGAACAGCCAGTAGAACAGGAAGCCATGGATGATGTGCGACAGCGTATACCAGTCGGATATATGCTGCGAGTTTTCGGACATCAGCGAACCGGACCATAATTTTATGGTCCCGCATTCGCACATGGCGATCCGCCCGTCGAGGTGAAGCCAGAAGGCCTGGACCGCGAGTATGGCGAGAACGATCAGGGCGCCCAGCCCCCAGCGTTGCGCACTCGGTTTCGAGGCCTGCGCGAGCGAGCTCATTCTGCGTCCAGGCTTTCCACGATGACGTTGTGGTTGGTGTAGATGCAGATATCGGCTGCGATCTCCATCGCCTTGCGGGCGATTTCCTCGGCTGACTTGTCCGTATCGACGAGGGCGCGTGCGGCGGCGAGCGCATAATTGCCGCCCGAACCGATGGCCATCACGCCATGTTCGGGTTCAAGCACGTCGCCGGTGCCGGTCAGCGCCAGCGTCACCTTGCTGTCGGCGACCAGCATCATGGCTTCCAGCTTGCGCAGGTAACGGTCGGTGCGCCAGTCCTTGGCCAGTTCCACCGAAGCGCGCATGAGCTGGTCGGGATATTGCTCGAGCTTGGCTTCGAGCCGTTCCAGAAGGGTGAAGGCGTCGGCGGTTGCGCCTGCAAAACCGGCAATCACATTGCCCTTGCCGATACGGCGAACCTTGCGCGCATTGCCCTTCATGACGGTATTGCCGAGCGAAACCTGTCCGTCACCGGCGATGACGACCTTGCCGCCCTTGCGAACGGTAACGATGGTCGTGCCGTAAATTGTCGTGGGATGATGTTCGATCATGGATGCTCCTTTGGCGGCACAGGCAATCCCGGAAGGCAATTGCAGATGCCCCTTGATCTAGAGCATTTCCTGTTCGCTTGAATCATCGGAAATGCTCTAACTGTTTTTAACGCGCATCCTGTTCCGAAAACCGCTTCGCACTTTTCGGGATGCGCTCTGTTGGGAAACAGGCTCCGTCAGCCATCGGCGGATGAATCGTGCTTCGGTGAGAATATTTAAGAACGTATCGATGAATTGCAAATGCCGAATTGCCGCTTGCCTGACCGGCAAAAGGAATTGGCAAAGTGGGCAAGCTGTTCTAGAACGCCTCCAAGCTATGTAATGAGGAAAGCTTATGACTGCTGAAAGCACCCGCAAGGCAAGCATCGAACGCTCCACGAAGGAAACGAGCATTGCCGTTTCCGTCGATCTGGATGGCGTCGGCAAGTTCGACATCACCACCGGTGTCGGCTTCTTCGATCATATGCTGGAGCAGCTTTCCCGACATTCGCTGATCGATATGCGCGTGATGGCCAAGGGCGACCTGCATATCGACGATCACCATACGGTGGAAGATACCGGCATCGCGCTCGGCCAGGCTATTGCCAAGGCGCTCGGCGAGCGTCGCGGCATCGTGCGCTATGCTTCGATGGACCTCGCCATGGACGATACGCTGACCGGCGCTGCCGTCGACGTGTCGGGACGCGCCTTCCTGGTCTGGAACGTCAATTTCACGACCTCCAAGATCGGCGCATTCGACACCGAGCTGGTGCGGGAGTTCTTCCAGGCTTTCGCGATGAACGCAGGCATCACCCTGCATATCAACAATCATTATGGTGCCAATAACCACCATATCGCGGAATCGATCTTCAAGGCCGTGGCCCGGGTTCTGCGCATGGCGCTCGAAACCGATCCGCGCCAGAAGGATGCAATTCCCTCCACAAAGGGTTCACTGAAAGGGTAAGCCATGGCGCAATTCGTCGTTCTTGAACCGGAAGATACTCAAAACTCTGAGCAAGCCGTGTTCGTGCGCGACGGATTCCATGTATGGGCGCTGGTCCTCCCCTTTGTCTGGCTGCTGGCGCAGCGTCTGTGGTTCGAGGCCTTTGCCGTGGTGGGCGTCACGATCCTGCTCGGGCTCGTGGCGACCCATTTCGGTATAGAAGGCGCGGTGCCGGTTCTGACCTTGCTCATGTCGCTCTTCGTCGCGCTGGAAGGCGCCAACTGGAAGATCGCCCGGCTGCGGCGGCGGGGTTTCGTCGAAAAGGCGGTCATCGATGCATCCGATGTGGAGGAAGCGGAAATCCGCTATTTCTGTCGCCTCCGAGATACGGGCCAGCCGGTTGCGGACATTGCGGACAAGCCTGCCCCTCAGCCTGCCCCTCACTGGGCGCAACAGCCTCCTCGTCCCGCCTATTCCTCATTTGGCTCGACCATCGGGTTTGTCGGCCATCGCGGAGAAAACTGAAAATGCGTGTTGCAATCATCGATTACGGCTCCGGCAATCTGCGCTCGGCCACCAAGGCTTTTGAGCGTGCAGCACTTGAGAGCGATATCGCGGCGCAGATCGAATTGACGGCGGATGCCGACCGTGTGGCGACGGCTGACCGCATCGTGCTGCCTGGCGTTGGCGCCTATGCCGACTGCCGTCGCGGCCTCCATGCGGTGCCAGGCATGGTGGATGCGCTGGAAGACGTCGTGCTGAAAAAGGCCCATCCCTTCCTTGGCATCTGCGTGGGCATGCAGCTCATGTCCGAGCGCGGGCTTGAAAAGGAAGTCACCGAGGGGCTGGGCTGGATCGCGGGCGATGTGCGCGAAATGACGCCATCCGACCCGACGCTGAAGATTCCGCAGATCGGCTGGAACAGGATTCACGTGAAACATTCCCATCCGATCTTCGAGGGAACCGAGACCGGCGAGAACGGATTGCACGCCTATTTCGTGCATTCCTATATGTTCGATGCGAAGAACAGGTCCGACATTCTGGCAGTCACCGATTACGGCGGCGATGTCACCGCAGCGGTCGGGCGCGACAATATGGTGGGAACCCAGTTCCATCCTGAAAAGAGCCAGCTGCTCGGCCTTTCGCTCATTGCCAATTTCCTGAAATGGAAGCCCTGAGACCATGATCCTTTTTCCCGCCATCGATTTGAAAGACGGTCAATGCGTGCGCCTGAAGCTTGGCGACATGGATCAGGCCACCGTTTACAACGAAGACCCGGCAGCACAGGCCAGGGCCTTCGAGGATCAGGGTTTTGAATGGCTGCATGTGGTCGATCTCAACGGTGCCTTTGCTGGCGAAAGCGTCAATGGCAAGGCCGTGGAAGCGATCCTGAAAGCCACCAAAAACCCGGTGCAGCTGGGCGGTGGCATCCGCACGCTTCAGCATATAGAGAACTGGCTTTCCAAGGGATTGCGCCGTGTCATTCTTGGCACCGTTGCCGTGCGCGATCCGGCGCTGGTGATTGAGGCCTGCAAACAGTTTCCGGGTCAGGTCGCCGTCGGCATCGACGCCAAGGGCGGCTATGTCGCCGTCGAGGGCTGGGCGGAAGCTTCCGAGCTCGGCGTGATCGAACTGGCGAAGAAGTTTGAAGGCGCAGGCGTTGCCGCCATCATCTATACCGATATCGACCGCGACGGCGTTCTGGCCGGTATCAACTGGGATTCGACGCTTGCGCTCGCGGACAGCGTTTCCATCCCGGTGATCGCATCGGGCGGCCTCGCCTCGATGGATGACATCAAACGTCTTGCCGCTCCTGATGCCCGCAAGCTGGAAGGCGCGATTTCCGGTCGCGCGCTTTACGATGGTCGCATCGATCCGGCGGAAGCCTTGTCTGTACTGAGGGCCACAGCATGACCTTGAAAGCACGCGTAATTCCTTGCCTCGATGTTAAAGACGGCCGCTCCCGCCTGCCCGCAGCGAACAGTCCGGCAAAGGCCGGACCGCGAGGACAGGCAAAACTGAAAAGAGACGCGGCAGATCGAGGACAACCATGCTGAAAGCAAGAGTGATACCGTGCCTCGATGTGAAGGACGGACGCGTCGTCAAGGGTGTCAACTTTGTCGATCTGATCGATGCCGGTGATCCGGTGGAGGCTGCCCGCGCTTATGATGCGGCGGGCGCGGACGAACTGTGCTTCCTCGATATCACGGCGTCTTCGGACAACCGCGAGACAATTTTCGATGTGGTGGCCCGCACGGCAGAACAGTGCTTCATGCCGCTGACGGTTGGCGGCGGCGTGCGTCAGGTGGCCGACATTCGCAAGCTGCTTCTGGCCGGTGCCGACAAGGTTTCGATCAATACGGCTGCGGTGAAAAACCCGGAATTCGTTGCCGAAGCTGCGGACAAGTTCGGCGATCAGTGCATCGTCGTTGCCATCGACACCAAGAAGGTGTCCGGCGACGGCGAGGCCGACCGTTGGGAAATATTCACCCATGGCGGACGCCAGACGACAGGCATCGATGCGGTGGAATTTGCGCAGAAGGTGGTAAGCCTCGGTGCTGGCGAAATCCTGCTGACCTCGATGGATCGCGACGGCACCAAGGCCGGTTACGACGTGGCCCTGACGCGGGCCGTGGCCGACAGCGTGCGGGTTCCGGTGATTGCATCGGGCGGTGTCGGCAATCTCGATCACATGGTTGCGGGCATTCGCGACGGACACGCGACGGCAGTTCTCGCAGCATCCATCTTCCACTTCGGCACCTATACGATTGGAGAGGCCAAGCGCTATATGGCCGAAGCTGGCATTCCGATGCGGCTCGATCCGGTTCGCTGAACAATACAGGAAATACCACAATGAGCCAGTTCACTCTTTCCGACCTTGAACGGATCGTCGCGGAACGTGCCAGCGTGACGGACGGCTCGTCCTATACGGCAAGCCTGGTGGCCAGAGGCCAGTCGCGGGCGGCGAAAAAGCTTGGCGAGGAAGCCGTGGAAACGGTCATCGCCGCCGTCGAAGGCAACCGCGCGGAGGTGGTGACGGAAAGCGCCGACCTGCTTTATCACCTGCTGGTGGTTCTCAAGGTTGCAGGCGTTTCGCTTGATGAGGTGCTTCAGGAGTTGCAACGCCGCACGGCGCAGACCGGCCTTGAAGAAAAAGCCGGTCGTCCGAAAGCCTAAAGCATGTCTCCCGAAAGTGGGAACCGGTTTCGGGTCAAAGACATGCGATAAAACAAAAAGCCAGAGCGCATTCCGAAAAGTGTGAAACGGTTTTCGGGTCAAAGACGTGCGATAAAACAAACAGATAGAGAGTTTCCAACGATTCATGAAAAACAGGAAATGCTCTAGTGCAGAATTGGCGTTGAGGGAGAGCAGCGACAATATGTGGGAAAAAGTGGATCAGCTAACGCCGTCGCGTTACTCGCCTTACCGTTTCTTTTCGGCAGAGGAATGGGCGGGCTTTCGCGCCGATACGCCCCTCACCCTGACTTATGACGAGGTCAAGCGGCTGCGTTCGCTGGGCGACCCCATCGATCTCGATGAGGTGCGGCGCATCTATCTGTCGCTGTCGCGCTTGCTGTCGGCGCATGTGGAGGCGAGCCAGCTTCTGTTCGAGCAGCGCAAGCAGTTCCTCAACATGGAGGAGTCGTTCAAGACGCCGTTCATCATCGGCATTGCCGGTTCGGTCGCGGTCGGGAAATCCACGACCGCACGTATCCTGAAAGAACTTCTTGCCCGCTGGCCGTCGAGCCCGAAGGTCGACCTCGTGACGACCGACGGTTTTCTTTATCCCAATGCGGTCCTGCGCGAGCAGAACATGATGGAGCGCAAGGGCTTTCCCGAAAGCTACGATGTCGGCGCGGTCTTGCGCTTCCTGTCGGCGATCAAGGCCGGCATGAGCCAGGTGCGCGCCCCACTCTATTCGCATCTGAGCTACGACGTCTTGCAGGGCGAATATCAGATCGTCGACAAGCCGGACATCCTGATCTTTGAAGGCATCAATGTGCTGCAGGTGCGCGATCTGCCGGAAGACGGCAAGATGGTGCCCTTCGTGTCGGATTTCTTCGATTTCTCCATCTATATCGATGCGGAATCGGAACTGATCCACAAATGGTATATCGACCGCTTCATGCGGCTGCGGGAGACCGCCTTCGTCAATCCGGAATCCTTCTTCCATCGCTATTCGCAGCTTTCCGAAGATGCGGCGCGTTCGATTGGCGAAGGGCTGTGGAACAATATCAACCTGAAGAACCTCAAGGATAATATCCTGCCGACGCGCCCGCGCGCCGATCTGATCCTGCGCAAGGGCAGCGATCACCTGATCGAGGAAGTCGCGCTCAGGAAGATATGAAGAAGGGCTGGTTTCCGGCCCTTTTCTTTTGGCGGAACGCAGCGGGTCAAACGGTGCAGTCGCGCATGAAGCGCTCAAGATACGCATCGAAGACGGCTGGTGTCTCGCGGAAGGGGGCATGCCCTGCCCCGTCGATGATGTGGGCCTTGCCTTCCCACAGATTGCCGAACCGGACTTTCGAGACGAAATCCAGTTCGACGAAAGGCTCGTCGCCCCCGTTGACCACAGCTATGGGAAGCGTCGCCGCGGCAACGATATCGCGCTGGTTTCCGCCGGTCCCGGCTGCAAACTTCTCGAACATGATGCGCCGCGCGCGTCCGTCCGTGCGGGCAACAATATCGAGCAACCCTTCTTCGAACGGTTCGCCGCAGGTGCTGCGCGCGTAGGATTCGACATCGCGGGCGGAAAAGACTTCCTGCCCCGCCAGCGCCATGTCGGGACCGCTCTTGAACCCCTGCCCCACTTCCTCCCGCGCCACGGGCGGCGTGCCGGTAATCATCAGGCCGCGCATGCCGGGAAAGCGCGAGATCATCTCGATGCCGATATGGCCGCCGAGCGACCAGCCAAAGACGACCGCCTCGGAAATGCCGAGTTTTTCGAGAACCTCCGTCATCGCGTCGGCATAGCCCTCCATGGAATAGCTGCGGTCCGGATCGAGCGCATCGCCCGACCGGCCATGGCCCGGCAGGTCCGGCGCGATTATCCGCCAGTTCCGGCCAATCTCGCCTTCAAGCTGGGGCGCGAAGATTGCGCCTGCGCTGGAATTGCCGTGGATCATCAGAAGCGGCATCCCCTCGCCCGCGCTTTCACGAATGGCAATTCTGCCGTGGCTGGTTTCAAGCTCGCGATAATTGATCGTCATGTCATCTGTTCCCACAGTCTGGATATTTAGTCGAAGGAAACCTTTCCGCGGCCCTTCTTGATGTCGGATCGTCCGGATTTGGCCTTGAGGCGGCGTTCGACCGAGCCTTTTGTCGGCCTGGTCTTCTTGCGCGGCGGCGGCGGTGGTTCGGCCGCCTTGGCAATAAGCGCGATCAGCCGTTCGCGGGCGTCCTCGCGGTTACGCTCCTGGGTGCGGAAACGATTGGCTTCGATCAGGATATCGCCGTCCTTGGTGCCCTTCTGTCCGGCGAGCTTGAACAGCCGCGACAGGATATCCTCCGGCAGGCCGGAGCGTGCGGCGTGAAACCGCAGCTGCACGGCGGTGGAAACCTTGTTGACGTTCTGGCCGCCGGGTCCGGAGGCACGGATAAAACTTTCCTCCAGATCGTCTTCACGGATCGTCAGGCGATTGGTGATGCGGATGATGTTCCGGTTCTCTTCCATGACGAGGAGATATACCGCTTTGTATCCCTTATACAAAAGAAAAACCCGGCCTTTCAGTCGGGCTCTCCCTCCTCCTCAGGATGGTAAAAGCATGTCTCCAAAAAGTGGAAACCGATTTTTGGATAAAGACATGCGTAGAAAAAGCTATTCCGCGGCGATGCGGATCGCCGGGGCCGCGTCCTTCACCTCATGATCGACATGGCTTTCGAACTTCTCGAAATTCGTGACGAACATGTCGACCAGCTTTTTGGCCTGCGCGTCATAGGCAGCCTTGTCGGCCCAGGTCGAACGCGGATCCAGGATGGATTTGTCCACGCCCGGCACTTCGACCGGAACCGCGAAACCGAAATTCGGATCGATGCGGAATTCGGCATTGTTCAGCGAGCCGTCGAGCGCGGCTGCAAGCAGGGCGCGGGTTGCCTTGATCGGCATGCGCTTGCCGGTGCCATAGGCGCCGCCGGTCCAGCCGGTATTGACCAGCCAGCAATCAACCTTGTGCTCGGCGATCAGCTTGCGCAGCAGGTTGCCGTATTCCGAAGGATGGCGCGGCATGAACGGTGCGCCGAAGCAGGTCGAGAAGGTTGCTTCCGGTTCGGTCACGCCCTTTTCGGTGCCGGCGACCTTGGCCGTATAGCCGGACAGGAAGTGGTACATGGCCTGTGCCGGGGTCAGCTTGGCGATGGGCGGCATCACGCCGAAGGCATCGGCGGTAAGCATGATGATGTTCTTCGGCTGGCCGCCCTTGCCCGTCTTCGACGCGTTCGGGATGAAGTCGAGCGGATAGGCGCAGCGGGTGTTTTCGGTCAGCGAGCCGTCGTCGAAATCCGGCTGGCGGTGTTCGTCGAGAACGACATTTTCCAGAACCGTGCCGAAACGCTGCGTGGTCGCATAGATTTCCGGCTCCGCTTCGGCGGACAGGCGGATGGTCTTGGCGTAGCAGCCGCCTTCGAAGTTGAAGATGCCGTGTTCGCCCCAGCCGTGCTCGTCATCGCCGATCAGCGTGCGGGTCGGGTCGGCGGAAAGCGTGGTCTTGCCGGTGCCGGACAGGCCGAAGAAGACGGCCGTGTCGCCATTCGGGCCTTCATTGGCCGAGCAGTGCATCGGCATGACGCCCTTGGCAGGCAGGATGTAGTTGAGTGCGGTGAAGACCGACTTCTTCATTTCGCCGGCATAGGAGGTACCGCCGATCAGCACGATCCTACGGGTCAGGTCAACCGCGATCACCGTTTCGGTGCGCACGCCATAGCGTTCCGGATCGGCCTTGAAGGACGGCAGGTCGATGATCGTCATTTCCGGCACGTAGGAAGCAAGCGCTTCCTGTTCGGGGCGGATCAGAAGATTGCGGATGAACAGCGAATGCCAGGCATATTCGGTAATGACGCGGGCATTGATCTTGTTGTCGGCATCAGCGCCGCCGATCAGATCCTGAACGAACAGCTCCTTGCCCTTCGCATGTTCGATGAAATCGGCATGAAGCAGGTCGAAGGCCTCGCGGCTCATCGGCTTGTTGTTGTCCCACCAGACGTGATCTTCGGTGTCGGCGTCGCGCACGACGAACTTGTCCTTCGGCGAGCGGCCCGTGTGCTGGCCGGTGCGTGCGACGAGCGCACCCTGCGCCGACAGTTCGGCTTCGCCCCGGCGGACGGTTTCCTCATAAAGACGCGCAGGCCCAAGATTGTAAAAGACTGCGGAGAGTTCCTTCAGTCCTGAAGTGGCAATGGAAGCGGCCGTGTTGTGAATGCCGGTCTCTCTCATGATGTCTCCGCCGTGGTTTGACAATTGATCGGTCTCTTTTCGCGTCACCAGAATGAACGCAAAACAGAGGATGGCAGTGAGAAACAGATTAATCGTGGCAATTCAAATATTTAATCGATTTAAAATTTTTGAAATTTTTTTAAATCGGTTAATCTGTGTGTTATGAGCCGTTCGATTCCGGGAATGTCCGCCCTGCGGCCATTAACCAAACGGCGATTCAGTGAGACGCAGTTCCACTGCTTCTTGGGGCGCCGCCACATTTTGTACCTAATTTGTACTGCACAAGCAGGCGCATTATACTAGTATCGACGCCGAACCGGACGTTCGATCCAGGAATTCGCCAGTTCTGGCGGCCGAAAGACGAAAAACGTCAGACGTCACCGGCTGGAGATACCGGTCGGCTTAGTTGAAGGAGAAAGGTTCGCATGAAGGAAGCCTCGGCAACGCAGACAATTGCGCTGGTCGACGACGACCGCAACATCCTGACCTCCGTGTCCATTGCGCTGGAATCGGAAGGCTATCGGGTTGAAACCTACACCGATGGCGCATCCGCGCTGGATGGTCTGTTGGCGCGTCCGCCCAATCTTGCGATCTTCGATATCAAGATGCCGCGCATGGACGGCATGGAGCTTCTGCGCCGCCTGCGCCAGAAATCCGACCTGCCCGTCATCTTTCTGACCTCCAAGGACGACGAGATCGACGAGCTTTTCGGCCTCAAGATGGGCGCGGACGATTTCATCACCAAGCCGTTCTCGCAGCGCCTTCTGGTGGAGCGCGTCAAGGCGGTGCTTCGCCGGGTTGCCGCACGCGACGGCACGGCCAAGCCGACCGGGCAGCAGGCGAAGTCGCTCGAACGCGGCCAGCTGGTCATGGATCAGGAACGCCACACCTGCACCTGGAAGGGCGAACCGGTCACGCTGACGGTCACCGAATTCCTGATCCTTCATTCGCTGGCGCAGCGTCCGGGTGTGGTGAAAAGCCGTGACGCCCTCATGGATGCGGCCTATGATGAGCAGGTCTATGTGGATGACCGTACCATCGACAGCCATATCAAGCGCCTGCGCAAGAAGTTCAAGGCGGTTGACGACGATTTCGAAATGATCGAAACGCTCTATGGCGTCGGCTATCGCTTCCGCGAGGCCTGATAGATAATTGCATATCGCCAGTCCGAGAGGCCTGGCGATAGCTTAATGAGAGCAGACAGGCGACATGGTCGCAGAAACCCGGAACGACGGCCTCGTCGGCCAGAAATCGGATTTGCGCGAACGCAGGGCCCGGCGGCAGCGCTCGGTGTTCTGGCGTCGCTTCTTTGCGCCCCTGCGCAAGTTTCTCGGCCAGTATCTGTTCTCGAGCCTGACGCGCCGCATCCTGTTTCTCAATCTGGCGGCGCTGGCGGTTCTCGTTTCCGGCATTCTTTATATGAATCAGTTCCGCGAGGGACTGATCGACGCGAAGATCGAAAGCCTGCTCACGCAGGGCAAGATCATCGCAGGCGCAATCTCGGCTTCGGCGACGGTCGACACCAATTCGCTGATGATCGACCCGGAAAAGCTTCTGGAACTGCAGGCCGGGCAAAGCCTGACGCCCTCGCCGGATTCCCCGGATAACTGGGAATTTCCCATCAATCCGGAAAAGGTCTCCCCGTTGCTGCGCCGGCTGATCTCGCCCACGAGCACGCGGGCGCGCATCTATGATCGCTATGCCAACATGCTGCTCGATTCGCGCGCGCTCTATTCGCCGAGCTTCCCTTCGGCGGGACCGGTGCTGCGCTATGACCTGCCGCCGATCGAGGAAGAGACCCCTTCCATCTGGGAACGTGCCGGAACATGGATTTCACACCTGTTCTACGGCGGTGGCCTGCCGGTCTATCAGGAACAGCCGGGCGGCAACGGCCTTGCCTATCCGGAAATCGTCAAGGCGCTGGCCGGTTCGCCGCAAACGGCGCAGCGGCGCAACGAAAAGGGCGAGCTGGTCGTCTCCGTGGCCGTGCCGATCCAGCGTTCGCGCGCAATCCTGGGCGTCCTCCTGCTTTCCACCGAGGGTGACGATATCGACAAGATCGTGCAGGCCGAACGCATGGCGGTTTTCCGCGTGTTCGGCGTCGTGTCGCTCGTCATGGTCATCCTGTCGCTTTTCCTCGCATCGACGATTGCAAGCCCGCTCCGCAAGCTTTCCGCCGCCGCCGACCGCGTGCGCCATGGCGTAAAAAGCCGCGTCGAAATTCCCGATTTCTCGGAACGTCAGGATGAAGTCGGCCATCTTTCCACGTCCATCCGCGAGATGACCGATTCGCTTTATACGCGTATCGAGGCCATCGAAAGCTTTGCCGCCGATGTCAGCCACGAGTTGAAGAACCCCCTCACCTCGCTGCGCAGCGCCGTCGAAACGCTGCCGCTGGCCAAGACCGAGGAATCGCGCAAACGGCTTCTCGACATCATCCAGCACGACGTTCGTCGTCTCGACCGCCTGATCACCGATATTTCCGATGCCTCGCGTCTGGATGCGGAACTTGCGCGCGAACATATCGACCGCGTGGACATGAAGACGCTTCTGACCAATCTCGTCACGGCAGCGCGCGAAGTGCGCCGCAACAAGGTCGGGACCGAGATCGTCTTCAATACGGGCAAGCTGCCAGCCGGAAAGAAGGGTTTTTATGTTGCCGGTCACGACCTGCGTCTCGGCCAGGTGGTGAGCAACCTGATCGAGAATGCCCGTTCCTTCGTCCCCGACGATACGGGCCGCATCGTGGTGACGCTTTCCGGCGAAGGCAGCCGCCTGCGTGTGCTGGTCGAGGATAACGGCCCCGGCATTCCGATCGAAAATATCGAGCGTATCTTCGAGCGCTTCTATACGGATCGCCCGGCATCTGAAGCTTTCGGACAGAATTCCGGTCTGGGGCTTTCGATCAGCCGCCAGATCATCGAGGCGCATGGCGGCACGCTGACGGCTGAGAACATCGTCGATCCCGCAAAGCCCGACCAGTTCAAGGGCGCGCGTTTCATCGTCGATCTGCCGGCAAGCGCATGACGCCGGAAGAGGAAAAAAGCGGACTTCACGCGACGACGCTTCAGGTGCGGGGTCGCGGCGTCATGATCCTTGGACGCTCGGGCGCGGGCAAGACCGAGCTTGCGCTGACGCTCGTTGAAAGAGCGCTCCTGCGCGGCGAGGCGGCCTCGCTGGTCGCCGACGACCGCACATTGCTCCATGTGGAAGACGGCAGGCTGGTCGCCAGTGTTCCCGCAGCGCTGGCCGGTGGCGTGGAGATTCGCGGCGCGGGGCTTTTCAAGGTGGCTTTCGTAGAGGCGGCGCCGCTTTATCTCGTCGTCAGGCTTGTGGATCGTGACGAGGCGGAACGCTATCCGAGCGGCGAGACATGGGAATTCGAAGGCGTTTCGCTGCCCCGGCTTCTTTTGCCGGCTTTATCGTCGAACGGTGATTCCAACGCGCTTTCGCGGGCCATCGAGGCCAGTTTGTTCTACGAAAAATGGCCTTCTGACGACGGGTGAAGCGGGCTTCGTTACGAATCGATTAATATTTCGCCGCACTGCGGCATTTTGCTTTTTTCATGGCAGCGTGGGAATTTTTCACTTGCTATCAAGATTTGCGCTGCCAAGATGCACAACTCGCCGGCGTTTTTCCGGCGTGGTTTCAGTGCCATCTGACACTCTGGCGGGGTGATGCGGCGGGCACGCGACGGGAGCTTTTATAGTATGATCGGACTCGTGCTTGTCACGCACGGAAGATTGGCCGAAGAGTTTTTGCATGCTGTCGAGCATGTAGTCGGGCCGCAGGACAATTTCGAGACCGTATGCATCGGTGCCGAAGACGATATGGAACAGCGTCGGCGGGATATCGTTGACGCGGTGGAGCGCGCCGATAACGGCAGCGGGGTCATCATTCTGACCGATATGTTCGGCGGTACGCCGTCCAATCTCGCCATTTCTGTCATGAAGGAAGGCAAGGTCGAAGTCATCGCAGGTGTCAATCTGCCGATGCTGATCAAGCTGTCGAGCGTGCGCATCGGGGGCGACATCAAGACGGCGCTGCGCGAGGCGCAGGATGCGGGGCGCAAATACATCAATGTTGCGAGCCAGGTCCTGACAGGAAAGTAATTCATGCACTCCAGCGTGCCCGTTACCGGTCAATACGAACCCGAAACCGCAGTTTCCCGATCCTTCGAGATCGTCAACAAGCGCGGCCTTCATGCCCGCGCCTCGGCCAAGTTCGTGCAGCTGGTCGATGGCTACAACGCACATGTCCGCGTGAGCAAGGACGGCATGACCGTGGGCGGCACCTCGATCATGGGCCTGATGATGCTTGCCGCATCGCCCGGTTGCTGCATTGATGTGAGCGCTTCCGGCGAGCAGGCCGATGCCGTGCTCGACGCGCTCCAGACGCTCATTGCCGATAAGTTCGGCGAAGAATGCTGAAGCACGAAACCGCTGCCGCCGTGGGAAATCTCCACGATCCGGTGGCCGTTTTCGATGCAGGGATCGGCAGTTACGCGCTGGTTGAACTGATAAGGCGCAGCCAGCCGCAGCGCGACATCATCTATTTTGCCGACCGGGCGAGTTTTCCTTATGGCGCCAAAAGCCGCGATCAGCTGCTTTCGATCATGCGCCATACGATCCGCTATCTGACCGGCCTTGGCGCGCAAACCATCGTGCTTGCTTCCAATGCGCCCTCGGTCATGGTTCTCGACGCCCTGAAAAGTGAGTTTGCCGTGCCGGTCCACGGTGTTGCGCCGCCGGTTCGCGCCGCATTTGCGGCAAGCCGCAGCGGCAAGGTTGCGGTCATGGGCGTGCGCTCCATGATCGAAAGCGCAGAGCTCGCGCGCTTTGTCCGGACCGAGGCCGACCGTCCGGAGGACGTTGCCCTGATCAATGCGTCGGCGATGGTGGAACTGGTGGAAAACGGCGCTTTTCTTCGGCAGCCGGTTGAAACCGGGCAGAAGGTGGCCGCATTTTGCGATGAGATTGCCGCAAGCCACCCGCGCATCGACACGCTGACCCTCTCCAGCACCCATCTGCCATGGCTGCGATCGTTCTTCGAGACCGCGCGCCCGGACTGGCGGTTTCTGGACCCCGCAGACGATGTAATCGCCGCACTCCCGCAACCCCGGAGCGGTTCAGGCCGTACGGTCGCCCTTGTCACGGAAAGCGACGCCTATCCCGTTTCGGGGTTTCGCCGCATGCTGGAAATATTGCAGGTCGATCTTCCTTTGACGGTCGTCGACCCCGCCTCCGGCAAACCTGCCTGATATGCACGTATAAAGATTTCTTTATATTGCGTTGTGCTTCGGCCCGCAATCTGCTAGTCAGATCGCCAGCCGGAGCGCTTTCCCGCATGGAAAGCTGCCCCACATTGGAATGCAATTCCGGTGGCTGATTACATCTTTATCGAGCTGGAACTGCCTTTTATTGGAGCACGCGATGACCGCAAGCCAAGATTTTGTCGTCAAGGATCTTAGCCTGGCCGATTGGGGCCGCAAGGAACTCGACATCGCAGAAACCGAAATGCCGGGCCTGATGGCTGCCCGCGAGGAATTCGGCAAGTCGCAGCCGCTGAAGGGCGCGCGCATTTCCGGATCGCTGCACATGACGATCCAGACCGCCGTTCTGATCGAAACGCTGCAGGCGCTCGGCGCACAGGTCCGCTGGGCTTCCTGCAATATTTTCTCCACGCAGGATCACGCAGCCGCCGCGATTGCCGCAACCGGCACGCCGGTTTTCGCCATCAAGGGCGAGACGCTTGAAGAATACTGGACCTATACCGACAAGATCTTCCAGTGGCCGGATGGCGAACCATCCAACATGATCCTCGATGATGGCGGCGACGCCACCATGTATATCCTCATCGGCGCGCGCGCCGAAGCGGGCGAGGACGTTCTGTCGAACCCCGGTTCGGAAGAAGAGGAAGTGCTTTTCGCGCAGATCAGGAAGCGCATGGCTGAAACGCCGGGCTTCTTCACGCGCCAGCGCGACGCCATCAAGGGTGTGACGGAGGAAACCACCACCGGTGTCAACCGTCTTTACCAGCTGCAGAAGAAGGGCCTCCTTCCCTTCCCGGCCATCAACGTCAATGACAGCGTCACCAAGTCGAAGTTCGACAACAAGTATGGCTGCAAGGAATCGCTCGTCGACGGCATTCGTCGCGGCACCGACGTCATGATGGCAGGCAAGGTTGCCGTCGTGTGCGGTTATGGCGATGTCGGCAAAGGCTCCGCCCAGTCGCTCGCCGGTGCAGGCGCGCGCGTCAAGGTTACCGAGGTCGATCCGATCTGCGCGCTGCAGGCCGCAATGGACGGTTTCGAGGTCGTGACGCTCGATGACGCCGCTTCGACCGCCGACATCATCGTGACCACGACCGGCAACAAGGACGTGATCACCATCGACCATATGCGCAAGTTCAAGGATATGGCGATCGTCGGCAATATCGGTCACTTCGACAATGAAATTCAGGTGGCTGCACTTCGCAACCTGAAATGGACCAATGTGAAGCCGCAGGTCGACCTCATCGAGTTCCCGGACGGCAAGCGCATCATCCTGCTTTCCGAAGGCCGCCTGCTCAATCTGGGCAACGCAACCGGCCATCCGAGCTTCGTCATGTCGGCATCGTTCACCAATCAGGTTCTGGGCCAGATCGAGCTGTTCACCCGCACCGATGCCTACAAGAATGAAGTCTATGTGCTGCCGAAACATCTCGACGAGAAGGTCGCCCGCCTGCATCTCGACAAGCTCGGCGCCAAGCTGACTGTGCTTTCCGAGGAACAGGCCGCCTATATCGGCGTCACTCCACAGGGCCCGTTCAAGTCGGAACACTACAGGTATTAACCATACATTAAGCATTGCACTACATGTTGAGACCGGGCGGTTGACAAGCCGCCCGGTCTTTCTTTTTGCGTGCAAGATGCTTCACGTGGATTCGCCGGAAGGGTATTGTGTAGGCGAATCAAGGTGTTTGAGCGGGTGTTTGCGTTGCGCGTTTTTTGCCGGTTGTGGCGGGAAGCGAGAGGACGATTCATCCCCGGAATACCTCAAAACGGGTTGGTCATCGTGCACTGTGGCGGCGTGCGTATGGTCAGGCTTTGATGTGTATTGAAGTGTTTTAATACGGCCAGTCTGCCTTTGCGGCAGTTTTCATGGCCGGGTGGCGGAGAAAAGGACAACATGCCAGAGTTCGGCGCAACGGGGATTTTGCGGAATGTTTCCGCAATCGTTACTGGCAGGCAATGGCGTCCTGCTGCCCTTGTTGCAAAGCCGCTTGGATGGCTTTCTCCGAAAAAGGCCGTGATGAAGGCTTCCGTTTCTCTTGCAACGCTTTTTGCTGCCATGCCCGCCTTCGCGCAAGGCGCGGAATCGACCCGCATCGCCCTGCCCTTCGGCGGCGGCAGCGTGGGCGCTTTCGAGGTCATCCAGTTTTCCATGTTCCTCGGCGTCATGGGCGCCGCTCTCCTTTCTGCCGGATGGCTGATCCGCGAACGGTCGCGCGTTGCCGCAGAAAACAAGGAACTGCGTTCCAAATTCGCCGATCTCAATCTCGTCGCCCAGCGCAATGAAGCCCTGCTCAACCTCAAGGATCAGCGCATCGTGGTCTGGGACGGCCACAGCACGCGCGCCGAGGTTGTCGGACTGCTGCCGGACGAAAGTGCAGCCCCGCAGGATCGTTCCGCCTTTCTGGCCTTTGGCCGCTGGCTGCGTCCGCAATCGGTCGTGGCGCTTGAGCGCGCCATTGGACTGCTGCGCGAACAGGCGCGGTCTTTCGATCTTACGGTTGAAACCGTCAACGGCACCTTGCTCGATGTGCGGGGACGCACCTCCGGCGGTTTTGCCGTTGCCCGTTTCCTCAGCCTCCAGGGCGTGCAGGCGGAACGCGCGGCATTGCAGGCGCAGAACCGCGAATTTTCCGAGCGTATCGAGCTTTTCCGCCGTCTTCTCGACCGGATCGACCAGCCGGTCTGGGCGCGCGATGCTGGTGGCCGCGTGGAGTGGGTCAATGCGGCCTACGCGCAGGCGGTCGACATGGCGGATGCAAGCCAGGTTATTTCCGAAGGGCGCGAGCTTTTCGGGGCGCAGGCACGCCAGCGCCTGGAGCGCGACCGTTTTGCCGAGCCTGTCCTGCAGGAACAGCTGACCGCTGTCGTGCATGGGGATCGCCGCCTTTTCAACGTGACCGATGTCAGCGCGGAAACGGGTTCCCTTGGCCTCGGCGTCGATCTCACCGAAGTGCAGGCGGTGCGGGAGGAACTGAACCGCACGCTGAAAAGTCATGCGGAAACGCTCGACCAGCTTTCCACGGCAGTGGCGATTTTCGATCCCGAGATGAAGCTGCAATTCTTCAATCAGGCTTTTGCCAAGCTCTGGTCGCTCGATACGGCATGGCTGGAATCGCAGCCGAGCAACACGCTGATCCTCGACCGCCTGCGTTCGGAAGGAAAACTGCCCGAACAGCCGGAATGGCGCAAATGGAAGGATTCCGTGCTTTCCGCCTATCGCGCCGTCGAGCCGCAGGAACATATGTGGCACCTGCCGGATACGCGGACCATGCGCGTCGTCGCCAATCCGCATCCGCAGGGCGGCGTGACCTGGTTCTTCGAGAACATGACGGAAAAGTTCGAACTCGAAGGGCGTTACAACACGCTCATCAAGGTGCAGGGCGAAACGCTCGACCATCTGGCAGAAGCCGTGGCGGTGTTCGGCTCCGATGGCCGCATCCGGCTTTCCAACCCGTCCTTTGCCGATCTCTGGGCGCTGCCCATGCCGCTCATCGTCGAAGGCACGCATATTTCCTCTATCGCCAAGATCTGCAGCGAGCGCGGCGGCAACGGACTGTGGGATGATTTCGTTTCCACCGTCACTGGCTTCCTCGACAAGCGCGACGGGCGCATGGGCCAGGTGGAACTGGACGATGGCACCATTCTGTCCTTTGCCGTGGTGCCGCTGCCCAAGGGCCAGACCATGCTGACCTTCATCGACGTCACCGACACGGTGCGCGTCGAACGGGCGCTCAAGGAAAAGAACGAGGCGCTGGAACTGGCCGACCAGATCAAGAACGATTTCGTCCAGCACGTTTCCTACGAATTGCGTTCGCCGCTCACCAACATCATCGGCTTTACCGAACTGTTGCAGACCCCGGCTTTCGGATCGCTCAACGAACGCCAGATCGAATATCTCGACCATATCAGCACCTCGTCATCGGTATTGCTGACCATCGTCAACGACATTCTTGATCTTGCCACCGTCGATGCTGGCATCATGGAACTGGAGGTCGGTGAGGTTTCCGTCGTGGAAGCGATTTCGGCTGCCGCCGCACGGGTAGGCGAGCGGATGCGCGACCACGATATCGGTCTCGATATTGATATCGCCGACGATGTGGACGTGTTCAAGGCCGATGCCAACCGCGTCCGTCAGGTGCTTTTCAACCTCCTGTCCAACGCTACGAACTATGCGCCGGAAGGCTCCAGCATCCGGCTGCAGGTGGCGCGCGAAGGATCGGAAATCGTTTTCGCGGTCCATGATGACGGTCCGGGCATGCCGGGCGAGGTGCTCGACACGGTTTTCAAGCGTTTCCAGTCCTATCCCAATGGCGGTCGCCGCCGCGGCGCCGGACTCGGACTTGCCATCGTCAAGAGCTTTGTCGAACTGCATGGCGGATCGGTGGATATCGACACGGGTTCCGGTCGCGGAACAACGGTGATTTGCCGTTTTCCATCGGAAACACGCAGCTTCCGCATCGCCGCCGAATAAGATAAAGGGTGCCCATGAGCGCCTCACAATCCAGCATCAGCTATTTCTTGCCCGACGAAACCGCAACGCAGCGTTTTGGTGAAGATTTCGCCCTTGCGCTTCAAAAGGGCGATCTTGTCACGCTTTCCGGCGATCTGGGGGCGGGAAAATCCTCGCTTGCCCGTGCGATCATCCGGGCAATCGCTGACGATGAAGGACTGGACGTTCCAAGCCCGACTTTCACGCTTGTGCAAAGTTACGAGGCCTTGCGGATTCCGGTCGCCCATGCCGATCTTTACCGTATTTCGCATGGCGAAGAACTGGATGAGCTGGGACTGCCGGAATTTATGGAGGATGGCGTGGTTCTGGCCGAATGGCCGGAGCAGGGCGAGGGGTTTTTGCCGGAACCGTCTTTTGCCGTCACACTGAGCCATGAAGGGGCAGGGCGGCGCATTGCCGTGTCGGGACCTGCATCTGCCATCAGCCGTCTGGAACGTTCGCGGGCCATTCGGGCATTTCTGGACAGCCATGGCCGTTCCGATGCAACGCGGCGCTATTTGCAGGGCGATGCGTCCCCACGCAAGTACGAGACGATCCGCACATCTGCCCATGGTGTGGAAATTCTGATGAATGCGCCGCAGATGCCTTATGATCCGCCGCTGCGCGACGGCAAATCCTATCGACAGACAGCGCATCTGGCGGAAAATATTCTGGCCTTTGCCGCCATTGATGGGCTTCTTGCGGGGCAGGGCTTTCGAGTGCCACAAATGCGTGAAGCCGACCTCGATGCGGGTTTTCTCATTCTTGAAAATCTTGGAACCGAGGGTGTGCGGGCAGCGTCTGGCGAACCTGTTGCCGAACGTTATGAAGCCGCCGGGCGCTTTCTGGCACATCTGCACGGTATCACCTGGCCGGACCATGCGCCGGTTGCCGGCTATCCTGATCACATCATCGCCGGTTTTGACCGCGAGGCGATGATGATCGAGGTCAGCCTGATCGGCCAGTGGTATGCGCCGCGCATGATGGGCAGGCAGCTGACAGAGGCAGAAAAGCAAGCTTTCGAGGCGGCATGGGATCGCGTGATCGCCGATATTGCCGATGTCGAGAAGAGCCTGCTCCTGCGCGACTATCATTCGCCGAACCTGTTCTGGTTCCCGGAGGCGCAAGGCAGGGACAGGATCGGTGTCATCGATTTTCAGGATGCGATGATCGGGCCCGCAGCCTATGACGTCGCTTCGCTGGCGCTCGATGCGCGGGTGACGATTTCGCCGGAGCTGGAACAGGCCGTAGTCGCAGCCTATTGCGATGAGCGCCGTGCGCTTGGACATGCCTTCGATGAGGCTTCGTTCCGCAAGGCCTATGCGGCCATGGGCGCGCAGCGCAATGCCAAGCTGCTGGGGCTATTCGTGCGGCTTGACGAGCGTGATGGAAAGCCGGCTTATCTGGAGCATCTGCCGCGCATTCACGACTATCTCGGACGTGTGCTGAAGCATCCGGTCATGGCGCCTGTGGCGGCATGGTTTGAGGAATTGGGGTTGATACAGCAGGAAGAGGCCGCGCAATGAGAACGCCGAAAATGGCCCCGAAAACGGCTATGGTTCTTGCCGCCGGTCTTGGCAAGCGCATGCGCCCCATCACCGAAACCATTCCAAAGCCGCTGGTCAAGGTGGCGGGTAAGCCCCTGATCGACTGGGGTCTCGATGCGGCGGCACAAGCCGGTATTCGCACCGCAGTCGTCAATGTGCATTATCTGGCCGACCAGCTTGAAGAGCATCTTCGGGACCGTAACGATCTGGAGATCGTGATCTCGGATGAACGCGACATGCTGCTCGATTCCGCTGGCGGCATTGTGAAGGCGCTGCCGATACTAGGAACGCAGCCGTTTTTCATTCTGAACGCCGATACATTCTGGGTCGGTGACGAGAAAGCCCCCAACCTCACGGCGCTGGCTGAAGCCTGGGATGCGGAGCGGATGGATATTCTGCTGATGACGGCGCGTCTCGATCAGGAAACCGGTTATGAAGGCAAGGGCGATTTCGTTGCCGACGATAACCGGCATCTGCGCCGTGCGCGTGATGTCTCCGGCGAGCCGGTGATCTATGCCGGAGCAGGGATCATCCATCCCCGCATCTTCAATGGCGCGGAGCCGGTCGTGTCCTCACTCAATCGTTATTTTGATGAAGCGATTGCAGCGGGTCGCCTTTATGGTATGCCAATGACCGGGCACTGGCTGACCGTCGGCACGCCGGACGCAATCGGCGAGGCGGAGGCGGCGCTTACCGCATTCGCATAAGGAGGTGGAGCGCATGAGCGCACGCAGACCCAGAGATGGGAAACAGCGCCTGTTTTCAATTCCTACCGGCACACCGTTTTTGCCAGCTTTTGCCAGGGCACTTCTGGAAGGGCGGCTGGTCGACGGTTTTCCCGGCAATCCTTCCGATCCGCTGGCGCTGGCCAATGCGACCATCTATGTGCCGACGCGCCGTGCCGCACGTGCTTTGCGGTCCATTTTGGTCGATATGAATCCGGCTAAAGTACTTCCGGCAAGAGCGGCGTCCGGTTTTGCATCCGGAAATGCGTCGGAAAAAAAGAGCGCCATTTTGCCGACGATAAAACCGTTGGGCGATGTGGATGAGGACGCCGCTTTCTTCAATGCCGGTTCGTCAGGCGTGTTCGACATCAATCCGCCAATCGGCACGGCGGAACGGCTTCTGCTTCTGGCGCGATTGATCCGTCCGTGGCGGGAATCGCTGCCCTCGCATGTGCGTGCCTTGTTTGGCGTTGACGATGTTTCCGTTCCGGCGACCACTTCCGATGCGATCTGGCTTGCCCGCGATCTGGCCGGCCTGATGGATCAGGTCGAAACCGATGGGGCGAAGTGGAGCGAGCTTGCGACGATTGCCCCGGAAGACCTCGCCGACTGGTGGCAGGTCACGCTTGGCTTTCTCAATATCGTCACCAATCTCTGGCCGGATATTCTGGCGGAGCGCAAGCTTTCAAACCCTGCCGCGCATCGCAACGATCTCATCTGGAGCGAAGTTAAGCGGCTGCGCACCCATCCGCCCGCCGGTCCTGTCATCGTTGCCGGTTCCACCGGTTCCATACCCGCCGCTGCGGAACTGATTTCCGCCATTGCGGAACTGCCGAATGGCGCGGTGGTGCTGCCGGGGCTGGATCGCGACCTCGACGACGCAGCCTGGCAGCTGCTGGCATCGGCAACCGACGATCCCTCGACTTACGGTCATCCGCAGTTCGGTTTGCGCAAGCTTCTGGATGCAATGCAGACCTTGCGCGAAGATGTGGAACATCTGGATGACATGCCCACTTCCAAACGCCTGCGCGAGCGGGTGGTGAGCGAGGCGCTGCGCCCGGCGGAAACGACCGATGCGTGGGGCAAGCTCGATATGGAGACGGACAGCCTGCACGCTGCCGCGAAGACGATCGACCTGATCGAAGCCGCCAATGAGCGGGAGGAGGCGCTGGCCGTCGCTCTCGCCTTGCGCGATGCGATCAATGAAGAAGGCAAGACGGCCGCGCTCGTCACCGCCGACCGCAATCTGGCGCGGCGCGTGGTCGGCGAACTGGCCCGCTTCGGCATCGATGCCGACGATTCCGGCGGTCGGCATCTGCGCGATGTCGAAACCACGACATTGCTGCGCCTGCTGGTCGAGACGGTCTTCAATCCCGGCGATCCGGTTGCCCTGCTGGCGCTGGTCAAGCATCCGCTGCTGCGGCTGGAAGCTCCTCGTATCGAACGACGCCTTGCCGCCGAAACGCTTGAACTCATCGCCTTTCGCGGTGGAACGGGCCGGGCCTCCGTGCTCGATCTTCCCGCATTTTTCGACCGGCGGCTGGAGGAAAGCGCCAGCCAGACGTGGCAACCGGCATGGCATGACACGGTTACGCCGGACATGATCGCGGCGGCACGAAATCTTTGCGAAAGCCTGTCGAACGCGGTGGCGCCGCTCGCCCCTTTCGTCATCGCCGGACGCCGAACCGAGATCGGCGAAATCGCGCGCGCCACGGTCGAGGCGCTGGAAAACCTTGCCCGGAACGAAAAAGCCAGCATCGCGCCATTTTATTCCGGCGAACGCGGGGAACAGCTCGCCGCCTTTTTGCGCGGTCTGGTTTCAAGCGAAGCCGGGCTTGATTTCGAAGCTTCGGAATGGCCAGCCGTGCTGAATGCGCTGATGGCGGGCGAGACGGTCAAACCGCATCCGGGCGGTCATCCGCGTCTCTTCATCTGGGGTGCGCTGGAAGCGCGCCTGCAAACCATGGATACGGTGGTGATCGGCGGTCTCAATGAGGGGAGCTGGCCTGCCCGCACCCGTAACGATCCGTTCATGTCGCGCCCGATGAAGTCGATGATCGCGCTCGATCCGCCTGAACGGCGCACCGGCCTTGCCGCCCACGATTTCCAGATGGCGCTGGGCATGGATCATGTCGTGCTGACGCGCTCGCAGCGTTCCGACAATGCGCCCACGGTTGCCTCGCGCTGGCTGCAGCGGCTTGAAACGGTGCTGGGTGCCGATGTCACTGCGCAGATGCGCAGGCGCGGGTCACGTTTCATCCAGTGGTCACGCGAAATCGACCGGGCCGAAGACGTGCCTTTCGTGAAAAGGCCGCAGCCCGCTCCTCCTGTCGCTGCCAGGCCGAAGCATTTTTCGGTGACGGAAATCGAAACGCTGCGTCGCGACCCTTATGCGATCTTCGCCAGGAAGATATTGAAACTGCGGCCGCTGGAGCCTCTGATCCGCGACCCGGCTGCGGCTGAACGCGGCACTTTGTTCCACGACATTCTGGGTCATTTCACGCAAGAGGCAATCGATCCGCTGGCGCCCGATGCCGCCGACCGCCTAATGGAACTCGGTCGCATTCTTTTTGCCGATATGGACCTGCCGACGGAAATCGAGGCCGTGTGGTGGCCACGCTTCACGGCGCTCATCCCGCAATTTCTGGCCTGGGAGCGCGAGCGCGCCTATAACGTCCAGACCCGGTTTGCCGAGATTTCGTCCGACAAGCGCGAAGTGGAAGGGCTTGGCATCACGCTTTCGGGCCGTGCTGACCGTATCGACCTGATGCGCGACGGGACCGCCGAAATCATCGATTACAAGACCGGCTCGACACCGTCGCCCCGACAGGCCCATGTGCTGCTGTCGCCGCAGCTCGCGCTGGAAGCCGCACTTCTGGTGCGCGGCGCGTTCCGGGAACTGGGCTCGGTCCGTGCTTCGGACCTCACCTATGTACGCCTCAAGGCGGGCGGCGAGGTGAAGCCGGAGTCGATCCTCAAGATCGGACGACCGCCATCGGAGAAAACCGCACCGGCGCTTGGCGAGGAATCCTGGCAGCGGCTGGCGCAATTGCTGGCCGAGTATCAGAAGCCGGAAAAAGGTTATCTTTCCCGTGCGCTACCATTTCGTGAAACCGATCTGACGGGCGATTACGATCATCTGGCGCGGGTGCTGGAATGGTCCGCCGGTGGCGATGCTGGCGGGGAGGGCGAGGCGTGAAGAAGAAGCTCCATATTCCGCCGGAAACATTGTTTGCGCAGGGCAGGGCCGCCGATCCGGCGGCTTCCGTCTGGGTGTCCGCAAATGCAGGTTCCGGCAAGACGCATGTTCTGACGGAACGGGTTATCCGCCTGCTGCTGGAAGGCACCGACCCTTCGAAGATTCTCTGCCTCACCTATACCAAGGCGGCGGCGGCGGTGATGCAGAACCGCGTGTTCATGCGGCTTTCCGAATGGGCCGTCTTGCCCGATGAAGAACTGGCCGAACGTCTGAAATCACTGGAAGGCCGCAGACCGGGCGATGCCCGTCTCGCGGCGGCGCGACGGCTGTTTGCGCGTGCGCTGGAAACGCCGGGCGGGCTTAAAATCCAGACCATCCACGCTTTCTGTGAAGCGATCCTGCACCAGTTCCCGCTTGAGGCGAACATTGCCGGTCATTTCGAGATGATGGATGATCTGATGCAGGCCGCGCTCGTCGGTGAAGCACGGCGTCAGTTACTCGAAACCGCGCATGGCGGCGGCGATATGGAACTGGCGGCTGCCTTCGCCGATGTCTTACAGGCAGCAGGCGAGATGGGCCTGCAATCGCTTCTCGATGAAGCCGTAAGCCGGCGCAATGGTTTGCAGACCTATATCGCCGAACTGGGCGTTACCGCGCATCGCAGCGAAGCTTTTCACCGGGCATTCGGCTTTGACCCACAAACCAGCGAAGACGATCTCCTTGCCGATCTCTGGCCTATACCGGAATTTTCCGACGATGCGCTCGATCTCATCATGTCGATCCAGAAGGGCGCGTCGCGTGCGCAGGATTTTGCGCTGCAACTGCGCCGTTTCGACAAGGTGACGGGCCAGCGCGACCGCGAAGCGGTGTTGCGCGCGGCATTTCTCAAAAGCACGGGCGAGCCTAAATCCGGCTCCTATGTCTGCTCGGCGGCGGTGAAAAAACTTCTGCCGGATTTCGAGGAGGATTTCGATGCGGCGGCGGCGCGTGTCGAACGGGGGCTCGACCGGTTGAAGGAATTGCGTCTGGTGCGGCTCAATCTGGCCGCGCTGACGCTGGTTGACAATCTGCTGCAACGCTATCACGATCTCAAACGAAAGCGCGGCCTGCTCGATTTCGAGGATCTCATCACCCGGACCGTGGCGCTGCTTGCCCGCAACGGGGCAGGGCAATGGGTGCAATACAAGCTTGATCGCGGCATCGACCATATTCTGGTCGATGAGGCGCAGGATACCAGCCCCGACCAGTGGCAGGTGATCCGCATGCTGTCGGAGGAGTTTTTCTCCGGCCTCGGCCAGCGCAATATCAGCCGCACGCTCTTTGCCGTCGGTGACGAAAAACAGTCGATCTATTCGTTTCAGGGCGCAGTGCCGGAGGATTTCGCGGCGCAGGGCAAGGTGATTGACACTAAAGCGCGCAATGCCGATCTCACATTTAGAGAAGTGCGCTTGAATTTTTCCTTCCGTTCCGCTCCAGATGTGCTTCAAGCCGTGGATGAGGTGTTTGCCAGACCCGAGGCTAATCGTGGACTGGGAGATGCAATAACCCACTCAGCCATTCGCGCCGATGCGCCGGGCGAGGTGGAAATCTGGGACATGCTGACGCCGGAAGAGGTGGAAGAGCCTGATGACTGGCGCGAGCCTGTCGATCATCTGGCGGCGCCTGCTGTGCGGCTCGCGGATCAGATCGCGGCCACCGTTCGCCATTGGCTGGATAGCGGCGAAATTATTCCGGGCCAGAACCGGCGGATCATGCCGCGCGACATCATGGTTCTGGTGCGAAAGCGCGACCAGTTCATGCCCGCCTTGTCGCGGGCGCTGAAAAACCTGTCCGTCCCCGTCGCAGGCGCCGACCGCTTGCGGCTCACCAGCCATATCGCCATTCAGGACCTGATGGCGCTCGGTCGTTTCGTGCTGCAGCCTTCGGACGACCTTTCGCTGGCATCGGTTCTGAAAAGTCCGCTGTTCGGCTGGGATGACGATCAGCTTTTCGAGCTTGCCCACCCGCGGGGCTCAAGCCTCACGCTGTTCGAACGGCTTTATCAGGTCTCGCGTGGCGATGCGGCGCTGGCCGAGGTGCACAAGACCCTGAGCCGCTGGCGCAACATGGCCGACACCATGCCGGTGTTCGAATTCTATGCACGCATATTGAGTGCGGATGGTGCGCGGCGAAAACTTCTGGCCCGGTTGGGGCCGGAGGCTGGCGACATCATCGATGAATTCCAGAATTATGCGCTTTCCACCGAGCGCGCCGGTCTGCCGGGCCTGCAGGCATTCCTTGAAACGCTGGATGCGGCATCGCCGGAAATCAAGCGCGAACTCGATCAGGGCCGCAATGAGGTGCGCATCATGACTGTCCACGCCGCCAAGGGGCTGGAAGGGGCGGTGGTGTTCCTGGTCGATCCGGGAAGCGCGGTCTGGACCGGCAGCCGCGCGCCAAAGCTCATTCCTTTTGATTTTTCAGACGGCAATCCGCCGGTGAGAGGCTATCTCTGGCAACCCAATGCCGGATACCAGACCGGATTCACGGCAGCGCAGATCGATAAGCTGAAGACACGGGCCGAGGAAGAATATCGCCGCCTGCTTTATGTCGGCATGACGCGGGCCGAGGATCGCCTCATCATCTGCGGCTATCGCGGCGCGCGCGAAAGCGGCGAGACATGGCATCGTCTTGTCGAGGATGCGCTGGCCGCCAAGGCCGAAACATTCGTGCATCCCGTGCTGAAACTTGCGGCACGGCGCTATCGCAACACGCCGCGCGGAATGGTCGAGATTGTCGATCAGGACAAGACCGAGGATCATGCGCTGCCTTCGCTGCCGCGCGACTATTTGCGGCCGATAAAGCCGGAAACCGGATTGCCGCGTCCGCTGGCGCCGTCGGGCGCTTCGGCCCTGATCGAAGCGGACGAGGAGCCGCCGCTCGATACGTTTTCGCCGGTTCTGGGACCGGGCAACGGGTCGCCAGCCTTTGCGCTGCGGCGCGGCACGGCGATCCATATGCTGCTGCAATATCTGCCCGATGTGCCACAGGCCGACCGCGAAACGCTTGCGCATGACTATCTTGACCGCATCGCTGCCGACTGGCCGGAACCGGAGCGGCAGATGGCATGGCAAAGCGTCAGGACTATTCTCGACGATCCGACCTACGCGCCGGTCTTTGCGCAAGGCTCACGCGGGGAAGTTGCCATTATGGGCACGATCGAGCTTGGCGGGCGCGATCATGCCGTGTCAGGCCAGATCGACCGCATCAGCGTCGGTGAGAACCGGGTGCTGATCGTCGATTACAAGACCAATCGACCGCCGCCGAAAACCATCGAGGCGGTTCCTTTCGCCTATCGGGCGCAGCTTGCGCTTTATCGGGAATTGCTGGTTCCCCTCTATCCGGGGCGGATTGTCGAAACGGCGCTTCTGTTCACCGAAGGTCCGTTTTTGATGCCGTTGCCGGATGCGATTCTGGACGAGGCGTTGCAGTCACTGAAAGACTCTCAAGTAAAGGTGACGAACCAGAACTTGACGGATGGCAGCAGACACGCCACATGATATAGCGAATAAAGAGCGGAATGTGTTGTGAGTCTGGAAAGACGTCTGCCGTTCTTGGAGAGAAAAGAGGATAGCCCTATGGCAACCGTTAAGGTCGATAACAGCAATTTTCAGTCGGACGTTCTTCAGTCCAGCGAGCCTGTCGTGGTGGATTTCTGGGCGGAATGGTGCGGTCCCTGCAAGATGATCGCTCCGGCTCTGGACGAAATCGCGACCGAAATGGCCGGTCAGGTCAAGATCGCCAAGGTCAATATCGACGAGAATCCGGAACTGGCCGCGCAGTTTGGCGTGCGTTCGATCCCGACGCTTCTGATGTTCAAGGACGGTGAGCTCGCCGCAAATATGGTCGGCGCTGCTCCGAAGAGCCGCCTTGCCGACTGGATCAAGGCTTCGGCTGCATAATCAGCGCGTCAAAGTAATAAAAACCCGGCCTTCGAGCCGGGTTTTTTGTGGGTGCGCACAAAGAGTTCGGACTTACTTCGACTTTTTCTGCGCGCGGGCTCGGTCGTCGTCGCTTGGATTGCATTCCTGATGCGGTCCCGGAACGTAGAATTTTCCGTCAGGGGCGGGGTTGGTGCCGCCATCACATCCCGGCATTCCATTTCCCTTGCTTCCCCCATCGCCGCCATTGCCGCCGGACTGAGCGAAAGCGGGTGTCGCGACGCCAACCGCAAGGAATAGAATTAAAAACACAAACGTCCTCATCTCGATTCCTCCTGTGGAGCGAGACAGATTGCTCGTTATTCATTCTATTGCCGGAAAACCTTTGCCGCATCCCCCACTTGTTGCCAGCAACTGGTCAATCAAACAGGCGGAGTTCCATTGTCTCGCAGGACTTCACCCGCAAGGTAAAGCGATCCGCCGATCAGGATACGAGGCGGCACTTCATCCGGGGGCCAGGTGTCGCGCAGAAGTTTCAACGCATTGGCAACCGAATGAACGGGCTCCGCCGAGAGATTGGCCTTCTGCGCTGAAACCGCCAGCTCATCATTGGGAATGCCCGCATCGCTGGACGGGATCGGCACGGTGAAAACGTGCCGCGCCATGCCGGAAAAAGCTTCGAAATAGCCGACCGGATCCTTGGTGTTGATCATGCCGGTGATGAGGAACAGCGGGCGTGCATTACGCTCCTCAAGATCGCCGAAAGCTTCCGCGATCACTGCGCCTGCACCCGGATTATGACCGCCATCGAGCCAGATTTCGGAGGCTGCCGGAGCCATGTCGACCAGCGCCCCGTGGGTCAGCCGCTGCATGCGAGCCGGCCAGTCCACCACCATCAGCGCCTTTTCCACCGCCTTGTCGGTCAGGCTGAAACCAGCCATCTGCACGGCCTCGATTGCAGCTGCGGCATTGGAAATCTGGTGGCGTCCCGGCAGGCGAGGTAATGGCAGGTCGATCAGGCCGTCCTCGTTCTGGAACACCATGCGTCCGTGTTCCTCGAAGGCGAGGAAGTCCTGTCCATAGACCGAAACCGGACAGTCGAGCCGGTCCGCTGTCGAGACAAGCACTTCGCGCGCCGCATCGAAGGGCTGGAAGCCGACGACGACCGGGCAATCCTTCTTGATGATGCCGGCCTTTTCGGCGGCGATAAGCTCCACACGATCACCGAGATAGGCCTGATGGTCGATGGAGACCGGCATGATGAGCGAGACGGCGGGATCGGTAATGACATTGGTAGCGTCGAAACGTCCGCCGAGACCGACTTCCATGACGACGACATCGGCCGGATGCTCGGAAAAGAGCACGAAGGCGACCGCCGTCAGGATTTCGAAAACGGTGATATGCTGCCCGTCATTGGCCGCTGCAACACGCTCTATCGCGTCGGCCAGAACATCGTCGCTGACCAGCCTTCCACCTCCGGGCGCCGCCAGACGATAGCGCTCGTGCCAATGGACGAGATGCGGCGAGGTGTGGACGTGAACGTCGAAGCCGCCTGCTTCCAGAAGTGCGCGGCAGAAAGCCGTTGCCGATCCTTTGCCATTGGTTCCGGCAATGTGGATGACCGGCGGCAGCTTCAGATGCGGATTGCCGAGCTTTTCCAGAAGACCGCGGATGCGGTCGAGGGAAAGGTCAAAGCCCTTTGGATGCAACTGCATAAGCCGCTCGATTGCGGCGGCGGCTTTTTCTGTCACGATCAGGCTGCCTTGCCGTTTGCTTCCGTCTTCTTGCCGTCCGGAGTATCGCTGTTGGCGGGCTGCTTGGTCATGATCTTGAGCAGGCGGGCAATCGTGCTCTTCAGTTCAAGGCGTGAGACGACCATGTCGACCATGCCGTGTTCCATGAGATAATCGGCGCTCTGGAAGCCTTCCGGCAGCTTTTCGCGGATCGTCTGCTCGATGACGCGCGGTCCGGCAAAGCCGATCAGTGCACCGGGTTCCGCGATGTGGATATCGCCCAGCATGGCATAGGAGGCCGTCACGCCGCCCGTGGTCGGATTGGTGAGGACGACGATATAGGGCAGGCCGGCTTCTTTCAGCATTTCCACCGCAACCGTGGTGCGTGGAAGCTGCATCAGCGACAGGATGCCTTCCTGCATACGCGCGCCACCCGAAGCGGCGAACAGGACCATCGGGCGCTTCAACTCGATAGCCTTTTCAAAGCCCTGGATGATCGCTTCGCCGGCGCCCATGCCGAGAGAACCGCCCATGAAACCGAAATCCTGAACGGTGGCGACGATAGGCAGGCCTTCAATGGTGCCGATGCCGTTGACGATGGCGTCGTCCATGCCGGTGCGGGTGCGGTAATCCTTGAGACGGTCGATATATTTCTTCTCGTCACGGAATTTCAGCGGATCGACCGGCACTTTCGGCGCTTCAAGCGTGGTGTATTCGCCATTGTCGAAGAAGAAACGCAGACGGTCCTTCGCCTTGATGCGCATGTGATGGCCCGAGGACGGGATCACGAACTGATTGCTCTCAAGGTCCTTGTGAAACACCATTTCACCGGTCGACGGATCCTTGATCCAGAGGTTTTCCGGCATTTCACGGCGGCCGAGCATCGAATTGATCTTCGGACGAACGTAGTTGGTGATCCAGTTCATGACGTTTGGTTCCGTTTCTTGTTCTTCGGCAAAGAGCTTGTCAGGCGCTTAAATGGACGATTTATTGGGCGGCTTCAAGGCGTGTGGCGCGCACGCTCTCTGCAAGAGCGTGGACAAGCCGGGTTGCGGCGGCGACTGGATCGCCCTTCGCCTTGCCGTTTTCGTCCAGTTCACCGGCAATCGCGTTGACAATCGCCGTGCCGACGACGACGCCATCGGCATGGGTGGCGATGGCTGCTGCCTGCTCGGGCGTCTTGACGCCGAAACCGACGCAGATCGGCAGTTCGGTGCTCTTCTTGATATGGCGCACGGCTTCGCCGACCTTTGCCGTATCGGCAATGGCCGATCCGGTGATGCCGTTCATCGAGACGTAATAGACGAAGCCCGATGAATTGTGCAGCACCTTCGGCAGACGCTTGTCGTCGGTGGTCGGCGTGGTGAGGCGAATGAAATTGATGCCAGCCTTCATGGCAGGAATGCAAAGCTCGGCATCCATTTCGGACGGAAGATCGACGACGATCAATCCGTCCACGCCGGAGGCCTTGGCGTCGGCCAGAAAACGTTCCACGCCATAGATATAGATCGGATTGTAATAACCCATCATGACGATCGGGGTGGTGTCGTCTTCCTTGCGGAATTCTGCCGCCATGTGCAGCGTCTTCGCCAGCGTCTGCCCGGCATTGAGGGCGCGCAGGCCAGCGGCCTGAATGGCTGGGCCGTCTGCCATCGGATCGGAGAAGGGCATGCCCAGTTCAATCACGTCCGCACCGGCCTTCGGCAGGGCCTTCATCACCTTGAGCGAGGTTTCCAGATCGGGATCGCCGCCCATGAAATAGGTAACGAGCGCCGGACGGCCCTCGGCCTTCAGTTCAGCGAATTTGGTGTCGATGCGAGTAGTCATACCGTGCCCCGTGGCAAAGTGCGCGCCAGATAGTCGGCAACGGGCTTGCCCGCCATCGCCGTTTCCATCCATGCGCGCCGTTCAAAGTCTATGATTCCGAGTTCCCACACGCAGGCCATCAAAAGCGGCTGTGCGGGCATGAATTCCACCTCGTCGCCGAGTTCCGACTGCCAGAGGATTTCCGTCGCGATGCCGCCTTCAAGCCACCAGTGCAGGAGCAGCCACAGGCCTTCCTCGCCTTGATGCAGAATGGCGAAACCCACACCCAGATGTGGCAGGGCGGCCAGTTTTTCAGCGGCGGTCTCGATCTGTCTGCGAGCGAGGCCGACAGCGGCTTCCGCGACAGGGTTGGCCGGATCGGCTTCGATGATATTGAGCTTGATCGTCGCCGGACCGCACGTCGCCAGGCCGTCGAACCAGGCGGAACGCGGCTTGTAGACGGAGATTTCGGCGACGTCGCTACCCATGTCAGATGTCCATGCCGAGAAGCTTGCCGACCGTGTGGACATCCTTGTCGCCACGACCGGACAGATTGACGATCATGACCTGATCCTTGCCCATGGTTGGCGCCATTTTCACGGCCTGCGCGATGGCATGGGCGGATTCGAGTGCCGGGATGATGCCTTCGGTGCGGGTGCAAAGCTGGAAAGCGTCGAGCGCCTCATCATCGAGGATTGGCACATAGTCGACGCGCCCGCTGTCCTTGAGCCACGAATGTTCGGGACCTACGCCCGGATAATCGAGACCAGCAGAAACGGAATGGCCTTCGAGAATCTGGCCGTCATCGTTCTGGAGAAGATAGGTGCGGTTGCCATGCAGCACACCGGGACGGCCGGCGCTCATCGAAGCGCAATGTTCGTCACCGTCGAGACCGCGTCCGCCTGCTTCGACGCCGACGATCTTCACGGAGCCATCGTCGAGGAAAGGATGGAACAGGCCGATGGCGTTGGAGCCGCCGCCAACCGCTGCCACGATCACGTCCGGCAGGCGTCCTTCCTGTTCGAGTATTTGCTGGCGCGCCTCATTGCCGATCACGGACTGGAAGTCACGCACCAGTTCCGGATAGGGATGCGGACCGGCGGCGGTGCCGATCAGATAATAGGTGTCTTCGACATTCGTCACCCAGTCACGCAGGGCTTCGTTCATCGCGTCTTTCAGCGTGCCGTTTCCAGCGGTGACGGGCTTCACTTCGGCACCGAGCAGCTTCATGCGGAACACATTCGGCTTCTGGCGCTCGACATCGGTCGCGCCCATATAGACGACGCAGGGCAGGCCGAAACGCGCTGCAACGGTGGCAGACGCCACGCCATGCTGGCCAGCGCCGGTTTCGGCGATGATGCGGGTCTTGCCCATGCGCTTGGCAAGCAGAATCTGGCCAAGACAATTGTTGATCTTGTGGCTACCGGTATGGTTCAGGTCTTCGCGCTTGAAGTAGATTTTTGCGCCGCCCAGATGCTTCGTCAGGCCTTCGGCATAATAGAGCTTGGAAGGACGACCGGCATAATAGGTGGAAAGCGCGGAAAGCTCAGCCTTGAATTCAGGGTCGTTCTTCGCCGTTTCATAGGCTTCCTGCAATTCGAGGATCAGCGGCATCAGTGTTTCGGCAACGAAGCGTCCGCCGAAAATACCGAACATGCCCTCTTCATCCGGGCCTGTTTTATAGGAATTGGGTTCAACCGGCTTGTTCAACGCTTTCGCTCCGTCATTTCAGGCTGTCTGCGGGCGTCAGCGACAGCCCGGAAAAAATTCTCGATGAGACGCACATCCTTTTCGCCGGGCGCGCGCTCGACGCCGGACGATATATCGATACCCGGCGCCTGCGTCTTGTGCAGCGCTTCGGCGATATTGTCCGCATTCAATCCACCGGAAAGCATGTAATCGATATCGGCGTCAAGCGCAGCCAGAAGTTCCCAGTCGAATGACACACCGTTGCCGCCCGGAAGGTCTGATCCCTTCGGCGGCTTGGCGTCGAACAGGAAGCGGTCGGCTATGCCCTGATAGGCTGCAATCGCGGTAAGATCGCTGGCTTCACGCACCGAAAAGGCCTTCATGACCGGCAGGCCATAACGCGCCTTGATGAAGGCTACGCGTTCCGGCGTCTCATGACCGTGCAGCTGCAGAATGTCGGGCTTCACCGCTTCCACGATCTCATCCAGCGTTTCATCGTCGGCGTCGACCGTAACGGCGACCGCAAGCGCTCGTCCCCTGACCGCACCGCGCAAGCCTGCCGCTTTCTGCGGTGTTATATGGCGCGGGCTTTTGGGAAAGAAGATGAAACCGATATGCGTCGCACCGCCGTCGAGGGCGGCGGCAACGGCGTCGGGGGTTTTAAGCCCGCATATCTTGATATCGAGAACCATGGTTTTCCGTCGCATAAATCGGGGGGCTACTCAAGCTATTCCGTCCATTCCCATCTATTCGGAGACCGGATGGCCATCAAAACCCTGTGCGATCAGAAAATCATACGCCTCCATGACCTCAAGGGGAACTGCCTGCGCGATCTGGTAGCCCTTGGCGGGATATTCCAGGATACGCTGCAGGTCGCCCGTCATCTCATGGACAAGCATTTCAACCGGATGATCAGCCGTCGGCTGGTCCTCGAAGGCGGTGAGCGGCGCGGTGATGCTTGCCCGCGCTTCCGGCCATTGCCGGGCCACGGTCGCCAGAACGCGGCGCTGGGTCTGCGGCTTGGTCACGAGGATGGCGCTGATGGCGCCGGGGGCGAGTTTTTCGCGGCTGAACCTTATGTTTTCGCCGATATTGGTGGCGTTGGGCTCGATCGCGATAGCTTTTTCCGGCACGCCGCGCCTGATGGCTATTTCGGCGAAGGCTTCCGCTTCGCTGTTCTTATAGAGTTTCTCCGTCCAGTGACCGCTTTTGCCGGTAAACACGAGCCACGTCGCCATGCCCTCCAGAAACAGATCGGCAGCCCTTTCGGCCACGCGCGGATCGTAGCTGCCAAGCCCGATGATGACATCGGCGGTTTCAAGCGGATCATAGATGCAGTGATAATCCCACAGCACCCGGGCGGCGTTCAGTACGGATGATTTCATGTGAAGTCGATTGCCTGCAATGCGCTGCCATTGCGCTTCAGCCAAGCCTTGCAGCGCTCCGTATCGGGGCAAAGCTCATGGCAGAGTTTCCAGAATTTCGGCCCATGGTTCATCTCGATGAGATGAGCCACCTCATGGGCGACAAGATAGTTGATCACCGGGGCAGGCGCCATGCCGATGCGCCAGGAGAAGGAAAGGACACCGTCCGAGGTGCATGATCCCCAGCGGCTTTTCGTATCCTTGAAACGCACCGCCTTGGCCATGCGGCCTACAATGGTGGTGTGACGGACGACAAGCGCCTCGATCTCGCGCTTCACGTCGCGCTTGATGTGATCGGCAACGCGGCGCGGCAGATGTGCCGGGTCACCATGGACGAGCAGAATATTGCCTTCGAGAAGCTCGGTCGTGCCGCGTCCGGGCTGATGCACGATCTTGTGCGGAACGCCGCGCAGGGGAATTTTGATACCGGCGCGCACGCCCGGCTGGTCCGGCAGTTTTGCGATACGGCTTTCGATCCAGCCCTCGTGGCGGTTGAGGAAGCTCAACACTTCGCGCTCGGGAAGTCCGGGCGGAACCGTGACGCGCAATCCCTTGCCGCCTGCTTCTATGCGCAGGGTCAGCCTTTTGGCGCGCGGATTCTCGAAAACGCGCAAGGGAAGTTCCCGTCCGGCGACCGCATGAATGCGTTCGCTGCGAACTGTCGTCGTTCCAGCGGATGCCCCTTTACCGCTGATTTGCCGAAGAAAGGAAAGGCCCATCGTCCAAGAATAAGCGATTCGCTCCGGAGCGCATCCCGAAAAGTGCAAAGCGGTTTTCGGAATGCGACTTGCGTGGAACGTGTTGAAAAAGCCGGTATTTCTGTGAAAGACAGGAAAACGGCGCGGTCAAGCCGCGCCGTCCAATGATTTTCAGACCTGTTTCATCGATCAAAGATCGGTGATGTCGTCCTTGCCGCCTTTCGCGCGCGGGGCAGGTGTCTTCTTCGAGGCCGCACGGCGCTCGGCCATGAAGCGGTCGAATTCTTCCTTGTCGCGGGCGCGGCGAAGTTCGGCGGCATAGGCCTCGAATTCGGCGCGTGCTTCTTCAAGCTTGCGGCGTTCTTCGGCCAGTCGCTCCAGCTCCGCGCGACGCCAGTCGTCAAAAGCCTCGTTGCCGGTTGTGCCGCCGAAGTTGAAGCTTTCACCCTTGCGGCAGTTGCGGAACGAGCCGAACATGGAATCGGTCTTCTCGTTCATGCCCCGCTTGAACCCTTCGAGGCGATCACCCCACAGGATATAGGCGAGCATGGCAAGGCCAAGCGGCCAGAACAGGAAAAAGCCGAGCACCATCAGCGCAATCGTGGCTGGCGTCCATGCCGGGCGGATCAATGCAGTATTGGTCATGGTCTGCTCCGTCAAAAAGCGCATGCCATTCAACCGTTCGACAATCGTCCGGCCACATGCGCGAAACCAGGGCCTGCCAGCCCACCCATACGGGGATTTTCTTCTGGCGGCTTGACTTCGACGTGGTGAAAAGATTGCGGCTTTTCAAGAATGCAACCGGAGGATTCAGGCTGCACGCCCCGTAACCAATGTGATTAATTCGAAATTTTTTTGCGAAGATGTTCGAGAAAAGTCACGCAAAGCCCGGCTATCAGCGCCCAGAAGGCGGAGCCGATGCCGAAAAATGCCATGCCGGAGGCTGTCACCGCAAAGGTTATGGTCGCCGCAAGCCGCTCCTGTTCATCCTTGAGCGCCAGTGACATCGCATTGATGAAAGGGCCTGTCAGCGCCAGACCGGCAACAAGGGCGATGAGTGTCACCGGCAATACGGCGAAGATCGCGACCAGTGATGCCCCGAAAAGGGCAAACACCACATAGATCGCGGCATAGACCGGGCCGGTTAGCCAGCGCCTGGCGGCATCGGGATGCGCGTCTGGATTGGTGCAAAGCGCTGCCGAAATCGCGGCAAGATTGGTGGTCGACGCGCCGAAAGGAGCCGTCAGCAGGGAAAACAGGCCGGTTACGCGCAGGCAGGCGCTGGTCGGCGGCTCATAGCCTGAAGCGCGCAGCACGGCGAAACCCGGCAGGTTCTGAGATGCCATGGTCACCAGATAGAGCGGGATCGCGATGCCGACCATCGCACCCATGTGGAACTCGGGCCAGATGAGGGTGAGCGTGGAAATCTCGGGCGCGGGCAGGGCGGGCGATCGCCCCGTGACCAGAGCAAAGACCATGCCGATGACCAGAACGGCAATGACGGCGAGCGACGGATTGAACAGGCGGATGACGAAGAACAGCGCCACCAGCGGCAGAACGAACACCGGATCGCCGGGCACGGTCTTGGCGGCGGCAATGACGAAACTGAGCAGCACGCCTGCAAGCATGCCCGACGCAACGGAAGCCGGGATGCGCGAAACGAGCACCGACAACTGGCGGATAAGCCCGGTGGCGACGAGCGCCAGTGCAGTCACGATGAATGCGCCGACTGCTTCCGGCATGCTGAAACCGGCGCTGGCTCCGATGAGCGCCAGGCCCGGTGTGGACCAGGCTGCGATGATCGGCATCTTGTAGCGGATGCTGAGCCAGGCGGATGAGGCGGCAATCGCAAGGCATATCGCCGTGACCCAGCTTGCGGTTTCGGCCTGTGTGGCGCCCAGCACCTGCGCGGCCGCAATGATGAGGGCCAGCGTGCCGCCGAAGCCGACAATGGCTGCGACCGCGGAGGAAGCGAAAACCGAAAACCGCATGACTGTGCTCCGTTACGATTTTTCGCCGATGCGTTCCGCCAGACCGGACACGGTGCGGATGAGGAGATCGAGATCCTGCGGTCGCGACAGGCGATGGTCGCCATCGCGCACCAGCGTCAGGGTCACGTCGTCGACGGGCAGGTGTTCCACCAGCGTCAGCGCGTGCCTGTAGGGAACATCCGGGTCCTGCATGCCCTGCAGGATGTGGACCGGACAGCCGGTCTCAATGATGCCGTTGAGAACCAGGTTCTTTCGTCCGTCCTCGATCAAGGCGCGGGTATAGATATAGGGATTGGGCGAATATTCGGAGGGTTCTTCGAAATAGCCTTTTTCCTGAAGATCGTTTTTCTGCGCTTCGGAAAGCGTGGGTTCAACGAGCACGGCGGTAAAATCAGGAGCGGGTGCTATCAGCACGACCCCGGCGGGCGGGTTGCCTTCCTTCATGAGTTCCTGCGCCATGCGCAGCGCAATCCAGCCGCCCATGGAGGAGCCGACCAGAATCTGCGGACCTTTGGCATATTTGCGATAGACGGCGAGGCTTTCGTTCAGCCAGCGCGAGATGGTGCCCTGATTGAAATCGCCGCCGGAGGCGCCGTGGCCGGAATAATCGTGGCGTAGGGCGCTGTGCCCGGTCTCCGCCGCCCATTCGTCGAGAACGACAGCCTTGGTGCCCAGCATGTCCGAACGATAGCCGCCGAGCCAGACGACACCCGGAGACTTGCTTCCGGCTCTGTGATGCAGCGCGATTTTCGCTCCGTCCACGTCGATGAATTCCGGCCCCGCAACGTTCATGTCAGATCTCCTCGATTTGCGGGATTGTTTTGGCATGTTCGGAAAAGAGAGAAAACCCGCCATCTGAAGCGAGGCCCTTGAAATGACGGCAGATGTGACCGATATGCCGCTTGTCCGCCGCGAAATGATGATAAAAAGAACGTTTATCACGCGGGGGTGATTTTTCCTGACAAAGATGCTATTGACTTCGCCGCCTGCTTGACGACATTTCCGCGATCAACTGCGGTTTGATCGGGGACATGCCGTCTGGCAGCAAGCATCCGACCGCATGAGACGTAACAATTAGGAGATAACGACCATTCGCCGACCCTTTAGAGCGACGCCGGTTCAGAAAGACGGACCGCGCTCCAACCGTGATATCCGGGTTCCCCGGGTTCAGCTTATCGATGCCGAAGGCCAGAACCATGGTGACGTTTCCATTCAGGAAGCGCTGGCCATGGCGGAAGAAGCCGGTCTCGATCTCGTTGAGATCGTGCCGAATGCCGAGCCTCCGGTTTGCAAGATCGTCGACCTCGGCAAGCTGAAGTATCAGAATCAGAAAAAGGCCGCCGAAGCGCGCAAGAAGCAGAAAACGGTTGAAATCAAGGAAATCAAGATGCGACCGAACATCGACACCCATGACTATGAGGTGAAGATGAAGGCTGCTCAGCGTTTCTTTGAGGAAGGCGACAAGGTCAAGGTTACCTTGCGTTTCCGCGGACGCGAAATGGCGCACCAGGAACTTGGCATGAAGCTTTTGCAGCGCGTCAAGGAAGACACTGTTGAAATCGCCAAGGTCGAGTCCGAGCCGAAGCTTGAAGGCCGTCAGATGATGATGGTTCTCGCTCCGCGCTGAACATTTCGAAATGCCTTGGAAAAGCCGCCTTCGGGCGGCTTTTCATTTCCCCGGACAATTTTGGGATCATGGAACTGCAATGAAGACTTTGGGCGAACTGGGGAAATATCAACAGCGGCGGCGTTTTGCGATCGGCGCGGTCATCGTGCTTCTGGTGGTGGCGCTGCTTTTTGTAGGCTCGCGGTCGACCGGGCATTTTCATGAATATATCGAGGCTTTCGGTCTCAGCCTGATCGTTGCAGCCATTATCGGCCGCATGTGGTGCACGCTCTATATCGGCGGGCGCAAGAGCGCGGAAATCGTGCAGAGCGGCCCCTATTCGGTCACGCGCAATCCGCTCTATGTCTTCAGCAGCATCGGTGCGATGGGTATTGGCGCGCAGACCGGCAGTCTCACCATCGCGATCTCTTTCGGCGTGCTTTGCTATCTCGCTTTCTCGGTCGTCATCCGGACGGAAGAGAAGTTCCTGAAGCAGAATTTCGGCAAGCCTTATGAAGCCTATTGCGCCAGTGTTCCGCGGTTCTTTCCGAATCCTTCGCTTTTTCATGACGACAAGGAACTGATCGTCCGCCCCGACCGGCTTTACCGCACGTTCACGGATGGTCTGGTGTTTTTCGTCGCCTATCCGTTTTTCGAATTCGTGGAATATTTGCAGGACACCAGTGTCCTGCCGGTGCTTCTGCATCTTTATTGACGTCCGGAGTGCGATTCAGCCCAATTCGGGCATTGCGTTTTGCGGTCTTTGAGCCTATAAGGCCGCGTTCGAACCGCCCGGCAGGGCATGCCGTGGCGGTTTCGTATGCTTTTCGGGCTTGGTCAGTCCGGAAGTGAAAACAGAGTTCCGGTCGGTCGCAGATACCGATGCCGCTTGAAGCAAAAGGCGTTGAGTGCCGCAGGCAGACGGGGACTAAACAAAGGAGTAGCAAAATGCCCAAGATGAAGACCAAATCGGCCGCCAAGAAGCGGTTCAAGATCACCGGCACCGGCAAAATCAAGGCCGCAGCTGCTGGTAAGCGTCATGGCATGATCAAGCGTTCGAACAAGTTCATTCGCGATGCACGCGGCACCATGGTTCTCGCCGATGCCGATGCAAAGATCGTGAAGCAGTTCCTGCCGAACGGCCTCTAAGATTAGTCTGAGAAGGAGATCATAACATGGCACGCGTAAAACGCGGCGTTACCGCCCACGCAAAGCACAAGAAGGTTCTGGATCAGGCTGCTGGTTTCCGTGGCCGTCGCAAGAACACCATCCGCACCGCCAAGGCTGCAGTTGACCGTTCGAAGCAGTATGCTTATCGCGACCGCAAGAACCGCAAGCGCTCGTTCCGCGCTCTCTGGATCCAGCGCATCAACGCTGCTGTCCGCGAGCAGGGCCTGACCTATGGCCGTTTCATCGACGGTCTTGCCAAGGCTGGCATCGAGATCGACCGCAAGGTCCTGTCCGACATCGCAATCCACGAACCGGATGCGTTCGGTGCGCTGGTTGCATCGGCAAAGAAGGCTCTCGAGTACCTCAAGAACACCGAGACGCCGAACGCTTTTGAAGGCGCTGTCCGCTAAGCCAGCCGCCTTTCCCAAGCAGTATCGATAAATTTGGGGACCCGCGCTGGCTCGGCTGGCGCGGGTTTTCCCTTTTGGGGAGTTCAAACCTGACATGAAGAATGAACCGGGCAAGCTGCGACTGGATCTGGATGCGGACGATCTCCGCAGCCTGCTGGTTCTGCTCGTCCAGAGCCAGGGCAAGCGTATTTCCAGCGCTGTCATCGGCGGCCATCGTGTCTGGATCAAACGCTATGATGCCGAAAGGCGTCCGCTCCCGAAGCGTCTGCACAGCCTGATCTCACCGCTTCTTCCATACCCCTTCCTGCGCAGCCCGAAGGATGTCGGAGAAGCAGGCATGGCCGATCGCGAAGAGCGCAAGATGAGTGCTTTCCTGCAGGCTGGCTTCCAGGTGCCAAGGATCGTCTACCGCCATGGAGCGGTGATGGTTTTGAGCGATGTTGCACCGATCATCCAGGATCGGCTCGACCATCTGCGCCATGATGACCCGCAAGGACATGACGCGCTTCTCATCCATTGCGCGCGTGCGTTGGCTGACGCGCATGCGGCCGGGCTTTGCCACGGGCGTCCGCACCCGCGCGATTTCTTCGAGAAGAACGGCATTGCCGGTTTTCTGGATTTCGAAGAGGAGCCGGAGACGGTCATGCCGCTTGCCGCCGCGCAGGCGCGCGATGTCTGGCTGCTGTTCTTCCAGATCACCGCGCAGGCGCGCCTTGCAGAGACGCCGCAACAGGCATTCGCGGCTTACCGGACGGTAGCACCGGCAGCAGTGCTTCCGGAATTGAAGAAAATCGTCGGATTTTTCCGATTTACCATCGCGCCGTTGCGGCTGTTCCGCCGCATTTTTCTCGGCGGCGATGGAAGACGGCTTCTGCAGGCGATGGAATTTTTTGACGCAAATCTTGATGCGTCTCACCAATCAGGTCAAAGAGAGTAACGACAAGGCTTCTTTGGCTGCAAAGCAAAATATGTGGAGCGCCGCAGACACGACAGGGATGTGAACCAAGAGGCGTGGAGCGCCGCAGACACGACAGGGATGTGAACCAAGAGGCGTGGAGCGCCAAAGGCGCGACAGGGATTGAACCAAGAGGCGTGGAGCGCCAAAGGCGCGACAGGGATTTAAACAATGAGTGATCTAGAACAACTCGAACGGCAGATTCTCGAAGACATCGCGGTGGCGGCTGACGAGCCGGCGATTGAAGCCGTGCGTGTCGCGGCCCTTGGCAAGAAGGGCTCGGTTTCGGAAAAGCTGAAGACGCTGGGCAGCATGACGCCGGAGGAACGCCAGGCGCAGGGGCCGGCCATCAACGGCTTGAAGAACCGGGTTACCGAGGCGCTGACCGAGCGCAAGACGGAACTGCGCCGTCAGGCGATTACAGCGCGCCTTGAGCGCGAAAAGGTCGATGTAACGCTGCCTGTCCGCGAAAGCGCTGCATCGCGCGGCCGCATTCATCCGATCTCGCAGGTGATCGACGAGATCACGGCAATCTTCGCCGATATGGGGTTCTCGATTGCCGAAGGCCCGGATATCGAAACCGACTATTATAATTTCACCGCGCTGAACTTCCCTGAAGGCCATCCGGCGCGTGAAATGCACGACACGTTCTTCTTCAATGCGGACGAGAAAGGCGAGCGCAAACTTTTGCGCACGCATACCTCGCCGGTGCAGGTGCACACGATGGAGAAGTTCGCCGCAATCCGTGATCAGGAAGGCCGGGACGAGCCGATCCGCATCGTCATCCCCGGCAAGACTTACCGCATGGATTCCGACGCGACCCATTCGCCGATGTTCCATCAGGTCGAGGGGCTGGTGGTCGACAAGTCGGCCAATGTCGCCAACATGAAGTGGGTTCTGGAAGAGTTCTGCAAGGCCTTCTTTGAGGTGCCTTCGGTCAAGATGCGCATGCGCCCGAGCTTCTTCCCCTTCACCGAGCCATCGGTTGAAGTGGACATCCAGTGCGACCGTTCCGGCCCGCATGTGAAGTTCGGCGAAGGCAATGACTGGCTCGAAATTCTGGGCTGCGGCATGGTGCATCCCAATGTGCTGCGCGCTTCCGGCTATGACCCGGACGTCTATCAGGGATTTGCCTGGGGCATGGGTATCGACCGCATCGCAATGCTGAAATACGGCATGCCTGATCTGCGCGCCTTCTTCGACGCCGATGTGCGCTGGATCGAACATTACGGTTTCCGTCCGCTCGACATTCCGACGCTTTTCGGCGGACTGAGCGCATGACGCAACTGCCCGAACCTTATCGCGATGCCGTGACCTTCGCCTTTGGCGATTCGCCGGAACTCGCCGATGAGCTGCTTGCGCTGGTATTGGCAGGTCGCAAGACTGCGACCTGCGCCGCGCTTGCCTCATTCGGGGAAGACGGCGAGCCGATGCCGGTCATCGGACGTCGCGATGTGGTTCTGGACGGTCGGGGCCGCCCTGCCGTGGTGATAGAAACCGTCGAACTGACGGTCCGCCGCTTTGATGAAGTTGATGCCGCCTTTGCGGAAGATGAGGGGGAAGGCCCACTGGATGACTGGCGAAAAGGGCACGAAGCCTATTTTCGCCGCAACGGCGGCTTCTCTCCGGACATGAAATTGCTTTGCGAGCGCTTTCGCGTGGTCGAAGTGCTCAAACGCTGAAATTTAGGAAAGAACACGATCATGAAATTCACGCTTTCCTGGCTCAAGGATCACCTTGAAACCGATGCGACACTGGACGAAATCGTCGAAAAACTGACCGATATCGGTCTGGAAGTGGAATCGGTCGATGACCGCGCCGCTTTCAAGGCCTTCAAGATCGCCAGGGTTTTGACGGCAGTCCAGCATCCGGATGCCGACAAGCTGCGCGTGCTTTCCGTCGATGCGGGCGACGGCAAGCCGGTTCAGGTGGTCTGCGGTGCCCCCAATGCACGGGCCGGTCTGGTCGGTGTTCTGGGCCGTCCGGGCGACTATGTTCCCGGCCTGGACGTCACGCTTTCCGTCGGCAAGATTCGCGGTGTCGAAAGCTTCGGCATGATGTGCTCCGAGCGCGAGCTGGAGCTTTCCGACGAACACAATGGCATCATTGACTTGGCCGAGGATGCTCCGGTCGGCACCAGCTTCGCGACCTATGCCGGGCTGGACGATGAGGTGATCGAGATTGGCCTGACGCCAAACCGCGCCGACTGCACCGGCATTCATGGCATCGCACGCGATCTTGCAGCGGCCGGTCTCGGCACGCTCAAGAACACGCTGCCGGAAGCCGTCAAGGGCGAGGGCGAAACCCCGGTCAAGGTCATTCTGGATCAGGTTGCGGAGCACCCGTTCTGCACCGGCTTCGCGCTGCGCATGGTCAAGGGCGTGAAGAATGGCCCAAGCCCGAAATGGATGCAGCAGCGTCTCAAGGCGATCGGCCTGCGTCCGATCAACGCGCTGGTGGACATCACCAATTATGTGACTTTCGATCAGGGCCGTCCGCTGCATGTCTTCGATGCGGCCAAGGTCAAGGGCAATCTGACGGTGCGTGCCGCGAAGGATGGCGAAACCATTCTCGGCCTCGACCAGCGGGAATATAAGTTCAAGCCCGGCATGTATGTGATCGCCGATGAAAACGGTCCCGAATCGATTGCCGGCATCATGGGCGGTGAACATTCGGGCTGCGATGAGAACACCACCGATGTGCTGATCGAGTCCGCTCTGTGGGACCCGCGCATGATCGCGCGCACGGGTCGCGAACTCGGCATCGTTACCGATGCGCGCTATCGCTTCGAGCGTGGCGTCGATCCGGAAATGATGGTGCCGGGAGCAGAAATTGCGACCAGGCTGGTGCTGGAACTGTGCGGCGGCGAGCCAACCGTTCTCGATGTTGTCGGCTATGGCAAGCCGGAGCCGCGAGTGGTCGATTTCCCGGTGTCGGAAGTCAAGCGCCTGACGGGCATCGACGTGCCTTACGAAACGTCGCTCGATATTCTGAAGCGCCTGGGCTTCGGTGTCGAAGGCGATGGCAAGGTCATCAAGGCAATTGTTCCGTCATGGCGCGGCGATGTGGAAGGCAAGGCCGACCTCGTTGAAGAAGTCATGCGCATTCACGGCATCAACCGGATCGAACCACAGCCGTTGCCAAGCCACGGCGCGGTCAACGGCCGTATCCTGACGACATTGCAGATCAGGACGCGTCATGCCCGCCGCATGCTGGCCTCGCGCGGCATGATGGAAGCTGTGACCTATTCCTTCATTTCTGAAGCGCAGGCGAAGGCCTTCGGCGGCGGTAAGCCGGAACTGAAACTGGCGAACCCGATCGCAGCCGATATGTCGGACATGCGCCCGTCGCTGCTGCCGGGGTTGCTTGCCGCTGCCCAGCGCAACGCGGATCGCGGTTTTGGCGATACGGCGCTGTTCGAGGTCTCGGGCATCTATGAAGGCGACACACCGGATAGCCAGCGTCGCGTTGCGGGTGGCGTGCGTCGCGGCACGGCCAAGGTCGACGGCTCGGGCCGTTTCTGGGCCGGCAATGCAGCGCCCGTCGGCGTGTTCGACGCCAAGGCCGACGCGCTCGCAGCACTGGAGGCCGCCGGTGCGCCGGTTGACCGCATCCAGATCGAGGCTGGCGGGCCCGAATGGTTCCATCCGGGCCGCTCGGGTACGCTGAAACTCGGGCCCAAGGTCGTGCTTGGTTATTTCGGCGAGTTCCATCCGGATACGCTGGAAGCACTCGATGTTTCGGGCGCGCTTTGCGGCTTTGAAGTCTATATCGACGCGATCCCTGAGCCGAAGGCGAAATCCACACGCACCAAGCCTGCGCTCAACCTCTCGCAGTTCCAGAGCCTCAAGCGCGATTTCGCGTTCGTGGTGGATGCAGATGTGGAGGCGGGCAATGTCGTGAAGGCAGTCTCGACTGCCGACAAGAAGCTGATTGTCGGCGTTCAGGTCTTTGACGTGTTCACGGGTGCATCGCTCGGCGAAGGCAAGAAGTCCATTGCGGTCGAAGTGCTGTTGCAGCCCCAAGACCGCACATTGACGGATGAAGATCTGGAAGCGCTGTCGAAACAGGTCGTGGCAAGCGTCGCCAAGCAAACCGGCGGCGTTCTTCGCGGGTAAAACCGCCATGTGATGAAGTTGAAAGCGCCAGCCTGATGAATTCGGGCTGGCGCTTTTTGCATTCTGAAATATGATCGTGGAATTATGCAATATATTTTTGAATTTATAATTGCCGGAAAAGGATAGATATGCGCTATTTTCAGGCCGTACTCATTTTGTTTTTGTTTTCTCTTTCGGGGTTGTCTTTCAGTACGGCGTCCCCGCAATCAAGGCTGGATGAAATCATTGCCCGCGGTGTGTTGAAAGTCGGCACACCGGGCGATTACAGCCCGTTCAGCTTCAAGGACCCGAAGACCGGAGCGTTCACTGGACTTGATATTGATCAGGCCCAAAGTCTGGCAAAGGCTCTGGGTGTGCGTCTGGAAATCGTCGAAACATCCTGGCCAACACTCACGCAGGATTTTCGCGACGACAAGTTCGACATCGCGATGGGTGGTGTTTCCATCACCCTGGAGCGGCAGAAGATCGGTTTGTTTTCCCGTCCCTATCTGGAGGATGGAAAGGCCCCGATTGCACGCTGCGCCGACAAGTATAAATTCAGGACAATTGCCGAGATCGATAAGCCCGGCGTCAAGGTTATCGCCAACCCGGGCGGAACGAATTCGATCTTCGTCCATGACAATATCGAACAGGCGCAAATCATCCCGTGGAAGGACAATAAGAGCATCTTTGATGCGCTTGCCGCCGGAGAGGGCGATGTGATGATTACCGACGGTGCGGAAACGCACTATCAGCAGAAGCAGCATCCCGGCATTCTATGCGCTGTTGATGTGGAGAAGCCATTCAACCATATCGACAAGGCTTACTGGATACAGCGCGATCCATACTGGGCCGCATTCGTCGACCAGTGGATCGACCTGTCGAAAAGAGATGGCAACTTTGAGGCGATCCGTGACAAGTGGCTCAACTGACGAGATTAGAGCATTTCCAGCAAAAGTGTGAAACGTCTACGCGGGGAAATCAGTTCACTGGACTGATTTCTTATGCCGCTTCGATGCGTTGGATAATGCGATAAAACAAATAGTTAGAGCGGTTCCGGCGATTCTGTTAGAATAGGAACCGCTCTAGAACGCATCGTCCATTTGAGCGGATCGCCGAAACCGGCCCGCACTTTTCGGGATGCGCTTTGAAACGCAGACATATCAAGGAAAAAGGCGACGCCGCTGGCGTCGCCTTTTTCATAACTGGTCGCCCCTTCGGATGGCGCAATGCCTCTGATCCGGGCAATCCGGGGAGACATTGACGCCATCCTCCGGGGAGATAGTTTTAAAGCTTTCCGGTTGCCCTGCATGGCTGATGCGTGAGGGGGACGAACGCAGAGCCACGCAGGACGACCGGGAGTCTCAACTATCAGAACCGATTAGTTCTGGTAGCTGGACGGGGAAGCGTCGCCGAAGCGGTGAGCCGAACCATCCTGGCTGACCGGCGCAGACTGGCGAATGGCAGCCGGAGCCGTATAGTCGATGTTGCTGCGGGTCGAAGCGACCGGGGTTTCGCCGGGAAGCACGAAGGCCTTGTCCTGGGCAGCCATTTCAGCAGGCTGGCCGACAAACGGGTTTTCGGCATAGGCGGCACCGGCGCTGAGAGCGACAGCAAGGGCGGCAAGAGCAAACTTTTTCATGTCTCTATTCCTTTTCCATAGCGTCCCCCTACAATGGCTTTCACCGGTCGAACCTCAATTTCGGGCTCGTGTTCGGGCTCAGGGGGGACATTCGGTTACTTGGTAGGTAACTGGCGGTTATCTGGCGGTTGTCTAACGGCAATCCGCCGGTTGGCTGGGCCTTCGTGGCCCGCCCTACGGTGTCAGGCACATCTGGGAGGAAATGCCCCGACACCTTCGGGATTACATGCAATGTGGGTATTCATGCCCGGCCCATCGGGACCGGAAAGACCAAAAGTCCGGGAGGACTCTTAGTTCTGGTAAGAGGAAGGCGATGCATCACCAAAGCGGTGAGCCGAACCATCCTGATAGACCGTTGCCTTGTTGATCGAGGCAGGAGCCGTGTAGTCGAGCTTCTGGGCAGCGACCGGGGTGCGGTCGTTTACATAAAGATCGGCAGGTTCGCCAACATGCGGGTTTTCTGCGAAGGCGGCACCGGCGGTAAGAGCAAGAGCAGCGGCAGCAAGAACAATCTTCTTCATTTTCCTATCTCCTTGGAAAGTGGAGCGGCGTTTGTTCGTCGTTCCGATGCAGCTGAAATGGGTGACAGTGAGCAAAAGTTCCAGTCACGAAAATGTTTTCTTGATCACACATTTGTGCGCCCAATTTTTTGAATTTGAGCCAAACTGATTTGAAAAATCAAATAAAAACAATAGATTGATTGATATACCAGCAATCACACGGCTGTTACAAAGGTGTCTTTGTTCAAGAAGCGCGAACAGTCTGTCCGGATATATTGTCCAATGAGAGTGAACAATGGGGCGGTTTTCGCCCTCCATCCCCCGCATCGCGCAACCGCAAAAACAAAAAGCCGCATCGAAATGCGGCTTGATGATATTCAAACGGCCTCGCAGCGTTCGGCGTTGAACGCTGTACGCCCGGTCAGTTGTTCGCGACGGCGACCGACCGCCCGGCGATGGAAACCCACTGGCCGGAATTGGCTGGCGACTGCATCTTGATATAGCGGTACGACGTCTTCTCGACGGGCAGCACCTCGTCGCGCAGATTGTCGAGGATATAATCGCCGTGATCCGTGCGGGCAGTCAGGATGACATGCGGCTCGCTGCCCTGCACCATGGTGATGAGCAGCAATGACGGGCTGATGCCCCGCGCCATGAGCTGCGCCCGCTTCATCAGCACATAGTCTTCGCAATCGCCCTTGCCGTTGACGGGAAGCGTCCAGTAGTCGCGCTTGCCGTAATTCTCCTGATCGGAGACCGGCTTGATACGGTGATTGACGGAGCTGCTGACCGATTGCAGCAGCTTCATGCGCTGTGGGGTGAGCTTCATCGGCGGCAGGACGCGATGCGCGCCGCAATCGCGCTTGTTGCGATCGCAATAATCCTTGTGCCCGTAAGGAATGCTCGTAAGCCCGCCTGCTTCACTCCATTGCGCGGCCTTGGCCGGTATCGCCGCCGCCCCGAAGAGCACCATCATGCCTGCTATCGCAGAAGTGACAAAACGCATGCGCAATTTCCCATTTTTAAAAGAGTCCCCGTTGACCGGCCCTTTGCGGGTCTCGTTATCAACTTATTTTTAACTAACGATGACAGGGGCCCTCCGGTCAAGGAAATTTCGTTCCCAAATTGAAACCGGTTGAGAAAAACAAGTGAAAGGCGAAACATCATCGCCATGCACAACCGCCGCCCTTCACACGCATCTTGATCCGAAAACCGCTTCGCACTTTTCGGGATGCCACTTTGTTTTCTCGCGCATCTTGATCCGAAAACCGCTTCGCACTTTTCGGGATGCGCGATAATCTCGCCATCAGACGATTCCCTTTTCAAAAAGTCCCGATCACATGAGCTTAGCCGTCAATCCCGCCGAAAATCTCGCCGCCCTCATCCGCTGCCCATCCGTGACGCCCGCCGAAGGCGGCGCGCTGACGGCACTGGAAGCGATGCTGAAGCCCATGGGGTTTTCGGTGGAGCGGCCCGTCTTCCGCGATGAAGGCACGCCCGACATCGAAAATCTCTATGCACGCAAGTCGGGCAACGGCCCGCACCTGATGTTCGCGGGCCATACCGACGTCGTGCCGCCCGGCAATGAAGGCGACTGGAAACACCCGCCCTTCTCCGCCGCCATCGAAGACGGCGTGATGTACGGTCGCGGCGCGGTGGACATGAAGGGCGGCGTCGCCTGTTTCGTCGCAGCCGTTGCCCGCCACATCGAAAAGCACGGTAGCCTCAAGGGCAGCGTTTCCTTCCTCATCACCGGCGACGAGGAAGGCCCGGCCATCAATGGCACGGTCAAGCTTCTCGACTGGGCGAAACAGCGCGGCGAAAGCTGGGATGCGTCCATCGTCGGCGAGCCGACCAATCCCAATGCGCTCGGCGACATGATCAAGATCGGGCGGCGCGGGTCGCTGTCAGGCACCATCACCGTCCACGGCGTGCAAGGTCATGCGGCCTATCCGCATCTGGCCGAAAATCCGGTGCGCGGCATCACAACGCTGGTCGACAGCCTGCTTTACCCGGCTTTCGACGCAGGCACTGCCGATTTCCAGGCCAGCAATCTGGAAGTCACCACCATCGATGTGGGCAACACGGCCACCAATGTCATTGCGAACAAGGCAACCGCCTCGTTCAACATCCGCTTCAACGACAAATGGACCGCGGAGAGCCTGCAAGCGGAAATCGTGGCGCGCCTCGAAAAGGCCGCCCGCGACAATCGCCTGCGCCCGGGCCGTGAAACGCCGATCAATTATGAGCTGACATGGCGCGAGCATCCGAGCCATGTGTTCCTGACCCGCGACGAAAAGCTGATCGGCACGCTGACCGCATCAGTGGAGGCCGTCACCGGCAAGCGCCCGGAACTATCGACTTCCGGCGGCACGTCCGATGCCCGCTTCATCAAGGATTACTGCCCGGTGGTCGAGTTCGGCCTCGTCGGGCAGACCATGCACATGGTCGATGAGCGCGTGGCCCTTGCCGACCTTGAAGGCCTGACACAGATTTATGAACGCTTCATTGCCGATTTCTTTGGGTAGAGCATAGCCCCGGACAGTCGCATGACGTGTCCGCCCGGATTATGCGAAAAATTGGGAATCTCATGCCAAGCCTGGACGATATTTTCAGATATTTCTGGGGCGTCTGGAAAATGATGCTCGGGCGCAAGGACGGACTGGATCATCTCGACATTTCCGCCGAGGGCTTCTGGTCGTCCTTCTATGCGATAGCCATTGCGCTGCCGCCGATGTTCGCAAGCTGGGTCGCTTATGCGGCGAACCTGACGGCAGGACGCGAGGAGGCGGGCCTGCGCTTCGCCATCGTCACCCGCGCCGCCTTCGTCGACATAGCGGCATGGATCGTGCCGCTCGTCGTCATCGGGCTTATCGCCAAGCGCATCGGCATCGCCAAGCGTTATGCTGCGTTCGTGATTGCCACCAATTGGGGCAGCGCGCTGATTTCATGGATCTTCGCGCCGATCACGCTGCTGCAACTTTTCTTCCCCGGACGCACCGACGTGGCGACATTGTTCGCCTTCATCATGTTCGGCATATCCGTCGTGCTGAGCTACCGGCTGACTTTCATCGCGCTGCAGCGCCCGCATGCCTATGCAGCACCGTTCTTCGCCTGCATCTTCTTCGGCTCGCTGTTCCTGACCGTCCTGTTGCAGAATTTACTCGGAATCGGCTTCGAACCCCACGCTTACTAATACGATAGCCGTTATATCGGCACGTGATGATTGAGGGCACCACCAATCTCGGCCATGACGGCGCGCAGAGCCGGGACGGCCTTCATGTCGGAGTGAACAACCATCCAAACCTCACGCAGAAGCGGAGCATGATCCGGCAGCGCTGGCACGAGATGCTCCTGTGTTTCAGCCATGAAGTCCGGCAGCATGGCGATGCCTGCGTTCTCGCTCACGAGCGCAAGCTGTATCTCCAGCGTGTTGGCGCGCAAGGCAATTGGCCGGGTGCCAGCCAAGGCAAGCAGGTAAGCCTGCTGCGGCGCGTCCTCCAAACTTTCATCATAGGCAATGAACTGCCATTCCTCTGGGCGGGTTCGCGCCAGATAGTGTCGACTTGCGTAAGGGCGAAAGGCTTCCTCGCCAAGCCTGCGAATGGTGAGGTCGCCGGTCGTCGGACGTGTCAGGCGTATCGCTATATCCGCTTCCCGACGGTTCAGGGAACTGAAGCGCGCCTCCCCCATCACACGCATATGGATACCCGGATACTGCGCCGATATTGCAGCAAGCGGCCTGGCTAGTCTCGCAACCGCGTAAGAGGGCGGCGCCGTGAGTGTAACGGTAGCGCTTATACCAGTATCGCGGACTGCGCCCAGCCGACTGATAGCCTGCGCTTCATCTTGCATCTTGCGGGCAATTGCAGCGATCCGTTCACCGTCTTCCGTCAGCAGAAAACGTCGTCCCCGACGGTCAACCAATTTCAAACTGGTTTCGCTTTCCAGGGCAGCCACACGTCGCGCTATCGTCGCATGCTCTACATTCAGCATCCGCGCCGCGCCCGACAGAGTGCCGCTATCGGCCAAAGCTACAAAGTAACGTACGCTCTCCCAGTTCACCATTGTGAAATTTTTCCCATACGTTGCGATCAAAACAGCAATTTTTTCCCCTTTCTCTATCCCCGATACTGCCCCGGATTGCAACGAAGGGTAAACCGATGGACCACGAGATCATTCTGAACGAGACCGGTGAAGCAGGGCTGCTTCGGACAGTCCCGCAGACACCCCGAAGCCCTGGTGCGGGTGAGATACGCATCCGCCACGAGGCAATCGGCGTGAATTTCGTCGACATCTATCACCGTACCGGCCTTTATCCACTGCCGTCCTTTCCGGCTGTGCTCGGCGTCGAAGGCGCAGGCGTGGTGGAAGCCGTCGGATCGAGCGTAACTGATCTCAAACCGGGTGACCGGGTGGCCTATGCAGGCCTCCCCGTGGGTGCCTATGCCTCGACCCGGCTTTTACCCGCCCAAAGGGCTCTGATGCTGCCCAATACAATTTCCGCGCAGACGGCGGCAGCCACAATGCTGCGCGGTCTTACCACCCATATGCTCCTGACTGATACATTTCCCGTTGGCCCGGATACGGTCATGCTGGTGCATGCAGCCGCAGGCGGACTGGGTACTCTGTTGACCCGCTGGGGCAAGGCTCTCGGCGCAACGGTAATTGGCACAGTCAGTTCGGAAGAAAAGGCCGAAACGGCGCGCAGGAACGGCGCGGATCATGTGCTCGTTGGGCGCGATTGTGATTTTATCACCGCTACCAGACGTCTTACGAACGGACAGGGGGTTCACGTCGCCTATGACGGCATCGGCGGAGAAATTCTGTCCAAAACCGCGCAATGCGTGCGCCATCTCGGAACTCTGGCGAGCATCGGTCAGGCCGGTGGAAAAATCTCCCAGACCGTCATTGATGCACTTGGCAATCAAGCAGATCTTTCTTTCGTCCGGCCAAGTGTGATCGCTTACATCAACGATGTGGATAATTACCGGAACTCCGCTTCCCAGCTTTTCGACATCATGGAAAAGGGACTGACTGGAACGATTGGGGCAACCTATCCGCTGACCGAAGCAGCACAGGCCCATCGTGCGCTGGAGACGGGAAAATCATCCGGAAGTTTGCTTTTGATCCCCTAGAGCGCGCTTCGGGTCTTAAAACGGAAAGGCGTAGTCCACACCAATCAGATAAAGCCCATAGGGCGGGGCAACCTGCCCGCAGGCCTTGCGATCACGCGCTTCCAAAGCAGCTTGCAGATCATCCGCCGTCCAGCGGCCGACGCCCACTTCCATCAGGCTGCCGGCAAAGGAGCGCACCTGATTGTGCAGGAAGGACCGCGCTGAAACGCGCATCTCTATCATGTCGCCATTGCGGGTGACATCGAGGCGGTCGAGCGTCTTGACCGGGCTCTTGGCCTGGCATTGCGTGGCGCGAAACGTCGTGAAGTCGTGCTCACCCAGAAGCCGCTTCGCCGCTTCATGCATTGCCTCGGCATCGAGCCGCTTCTGCACCCACCATGCACGCTGGTAGTCGATCGCCAGAGGCGCACGACGATTATGGATGCGGTAGAGATAATGCCTGCTACGCGCCGAAAAACGCGCGTCGAATGTGTCCGTCGTCTTCTCGACGTTCAATATGCTGACGCGCTCATCGGCCATGACCAGATGCGCATTCACCGCGTCGCGCACCTTGCCCGCGTCCCAATCCTTGGTGAGATCGACATGGGCAACCTGCGCCGTCGCATGAACGCCCGCATCGGTACGGCCCGCAGCGCTTAGCGTCAGGTCTTCGCCGCAGAACTTCTTGAACGCCAGTTCGATTGCATTCTGCACCGCATGGCCGTTTTCCTGCCGCTGCCAGCCGACATAGGGCGTGCCGTCATATTCGACAGTGAGCTTGTAGCGCGGCACCGCCTACAGAACCTTCGTGACCTGTGCGCCACGCAGAAACTCCTGCGCAGGCAATGGCTTGCCGCCGGAACGCTGCAGCGTGACGAGCCGAACGGCACCCTCGCCGCAGGCAACCGTCAGGCGATCGTCCAGCACCGTGCCCGGTTCGCCCCTGCCCTCGCCCAAGGTGGAGCGCTGCAATTTCACGCGCTCGACAGCGCCGTTGATTTCCATTTCGCACCAAGCACCCGGAAAGGGCGACAGGCCGCGAATGGTGTTGTGGACGTCCTTCGCAGGCTTCGACCAGTCGATGCGCGCCTCGGCCTTGTCGATCTTGGCGGCATAGGTCACGCCTTCCTCCGCCTGCGGCTGCAAGGCAAGACTTTCACGCTCAAGCGCACTCAGCGCACGGATCATCAGGTCGGCCCCGATCATGCTCAGGCGATCATGCAACTCACCTGCCGTCATGTCAGGCGTGATGGCAACCTTTTCAGCCATTGCAACAGGCCCGGTATCGAGCCCCGCATCCATCTTCATGATCATCATGCCGGTTTCCGCATCGCCTGCCATGATGGCGCGCTGGATGGGAGCAGCACCGCGCCAGCGCGGCAAAAGCGAGGCATGGCCGTTATAGCAACCGAGGCGCGGCGCATCCAGAATGGCTTGCGGTAGCAGCAGGCCATAGGCCACGACAATCGCGACATCGGCTTCGAGGCTAGCGAAAACGTCCTGCTCTTCCGCGCTTCTGAGGCTCTTCGGCGTGAACACCGGAATGCCGAACTGCTCGGCTTTTTCATGCACCGGCGACTTGGTCAGCTCCAGCCCGCGACGGCCCGCCGGACGCGGCGGCTGCGTATAGACCGCAACGACCTCATAACCGTGACCGATGATGGCGGTGAGGATCGGCACGGAAAATTCCGGCGTCCCCATGAAAACGACACGCATTAAAGAACCTTCTTAGGCGCGCTCTGGCTGGCGAGCTTCTTGAATTTCTTGATGACCATATCGCGCTTCAGCTTGGAAATATGATCGATGAAGAGCACGCCGTTCAGATGGTCGATCTCATGCTGCAGGCAGGTGGCCATCAGCCCGTCGGCTTCTATTGCATGCGGCTTGCCGTCAGCATCGAAATAATTGACCTTGATGGCGGCTGGCCGTTCAACTTCCGCATAATAATCCGGGATCGAAAGGCAGCCTTCCTCATAGGTGCTGGCTTCATCCGTCACGCCGACGATTTCGGGATTGATGAAGACATGCGGCGCTTTCGGTTCACCTTCCTTGGCGAGGTCGATGACGAGCATGCGGATCGGCTCGCCCACCTGAATGGCGGCAAGGCCAATGCCCGGCGCATCATACATGGTGTCGAACATGTCGCCGGCAAATTTGCGCAGCTGGTCGTCAAAGCGCTCCACAGGCTTGGAAACCTGGCGCAGGACGGGATCGGGAAGGATGACAAGCGGTTTTACTGACATGGGCTTTCACGTAATGGCTCGCGTGAGAATCGTCAATTACACTTTGCAAAATGTTCTCGTTTTGATCTCATCAAGGCGACACGAATCAGTTAAGCTCACTTCATGGAAAACCAGAATCTCTTGAATGAGCCGCTTCTGCAGTTCGGCGCCACATCCTTCACGCTCGGCAATATCCTGCTGGCGGGTATCGTCGTGCTGGTGCTGTGTCTTGCCATTTTTCTGATCGCGGCAGCGCGCTCCGCCCGGCTTCGCGCGGTTGCGGAAGCGCAGGCCGAGGACCGTGCCCGCGATGCGGAATATCGCATGGCGGAAATCCTCAAGGCGCAGGCCGAGATGCAGGGCCGGATGCAGACCATGGCGGAAGTGTTCGGCTCAAGGCAGGCCGAGCTTAACCAGTCGATCCGCGAGCGGCTCGACGGCATGACGCATCGCATCGGCCAGACCATGACCGAGCAGACCCGCTCGACGCATGAGAATCTCGCCAAATTGCAGGAGCGCCTTGCCGTCATCGACACGGCGCAGAACAATATCCAGTCGCTCGCCGGACAGGTGGTGCAGTTGCAGGCGATCCTCGCCAACAAGCAGACGCGTGGCGCTTTCGGCCAGTCGCGCATGGAGGCGATCATCGCCGATGGCCTGCCGCAAGGGGCCTACGAGTTCCAGGCAACGCTTTCCAACAGCACCCGTCCCGATTGCCTTGTGCGGATGCCGAACAATGCGCCCTCGCTGGTGATCGACGCGAAATTTCCGCTCGAAGCCTGGAATTCGATGCGTGAGACGGAACAGCCGGAGGCGCGCAAGGCGGCAGTCGCCCAGTTCCGCCGCGACATGGAAATTCATATCAAGGACGTGTCCGACAAATATCTGATCCCCGGCGAAACGCAGGACACGGCTTTCCTGTTCGTGCCCTCGGAATCGATCTTTGCCGATATTCACGAACATTTCGAGGCGCTGATCCAGCGCGCGCACCGGGCACGGGTCGTCATCGTCTCGCCGTCGCTGCTGATGCTGTCGATTCAGGTCATTCAGGCCATCCTGAAAGATGCACGGATGCGCGAGCAGGCGCATGTGATTCAAGGCGAGGTGATCCGCCTGATGGAAGATGTCGGCCGTCTGGATGAGCGCGTGCGCAAGCTGCAAACCCATTTCGTGCAGGCCAACAAGGATATTGACGATATTCTTGTGTCGTCAGCCAAGGTCACGAAACGCGGCGCGAAGATCGAGGCGCTGGAATTCGGCGAAAAGCCTGCCGAGGAAACACCTCGCTCGCAACCCCGACCGGCGGACGGTTCGACCAGCCAGCTACGCCTGCGCGTGGTGGACGAGGATTGACCCTGTTTTTCCCTCATCCTTCGATCCTTCGATCCTTCGAGACGGTGCTTCGCACCTCCTCAGGATGAGGTGCCGCTGCGCACCTCCTCAGGATGAGGGAAGCGCGTATCCGCTCTCGTTCAAAAAGTCGGTGCCTTTGTTAATATCAGTGCCTTTGTAATCCTTTGCATCGATGTTTAACATCGTTGGCCTCAGAACATCGGGCTTGCCGCCCTCATCCTGAGGTGCGGAGCGAAGCGTAGACTCGAAGGATCAGGGGTAAGAAGCCCTCACGAATTGGCTGGCCGATCCGAATGACCGAGATCGCGCTCCGGCCAGACCAGATCACGCACGCGCTGCTTCAACACCTTGGCTTCCGGAAAGCCGCCATCGCGCTTGCGCTCCCAGATGAGTTCTTCGCTGCCATCCGGCATATGAACGCGGATTTCGAAAACCCCACCGGTCCCCGGACGCAACGCCACTTCCGCCAAATCCTGCCCGAAAGTCTGCAACAGCTCCTGCGCCATCCATGCTGCCCGCAGCATCCAGTTGCATTGGGTGCAGTAGGTAATGGAGATGCTACTTCGCGTTACCATGTTGAGCTAAATCTTACCACCAGCACGTTCGTAAGCATTCTTAAGCTGAACGGCGAGCATACCCGACAGAAGCTCTTCCATCACAGACAAGTCTATCCCACCATTAACAAACGCCTCATCAGCTGCATCAAGCGCCGCAAAATAAGGGTTTCTATTTTCAACAATTTGCTCTGGAATAGTTGGCGTTCCAGGAAGTATACTTCCTGTCTTAATGCATAGTATAACATACGATAAAATTCGCGATGTGCGCCCGTTACCATCCGAAAAGGGGTGTATCCAGTTCAGGCGCCACATAATATAAGATGCTAAATGAATGGCAGTAGTATCGTTCCAATGATCGTTTACATAATCACACATTTCTTCGATACGTTCCGCGACAAGATGCGCTTCAACCGGCTTATGTTTACTCCCAAGTATCTCAACACCTGCTGGGCGAAAGTTACCAGCATAAGCACTGATCCCCGCCAATGCTTCGCGTTGAAGTGCCAGAACAACAGATACTCGAAGTTTAAAAAAACCGCGATCAAGCGCCTGCTGGACAACCTGCATGCCAAAATCATACTGCTTCAGCCCATTTCGAGCTTCAGCCTCAGCTTTCTGAAGCGGATCACTGATAATTTCTGCTTCAAGAGCTACGCTATGTCGTTCTTCCCGCTCTTCATCTACCGCCATAGCGCTTCACTCTTATCAATACTAATTACTTCGATCCAACAGCACGCAACTTTTCGGCCTGATCATCGATCATAGCCCGGGTGATCATTTCGTTTTCAAACTTGGTATTGCCATAGGCAAAACTGCGACGTTGTTGCTCCAAGTCCTGTTTACTCTGCTCTATTGTTTTAGCAGCCTCTATCAGTCGTTTCAAAGCTTCGGTCATCGCTAACTCCTATCTGTCCAATTGAGACAGCATCACCGCCCGCACCCAAATCATTTTACATAGGGTGCGGGAAAAGAAAGTTAAATTCCAGTGGTAAATTTGTGAACGACGTTCATATACGCAATGGACGATCCATTGCCTCAATCATCACCCATCTTGAGCGCCTGAATAAAGGCCTCTTGCGGGATTTCGACCTTGCCGAACTGGCGCATGCGCTTTTTGCCTTCCTTCTGCTTTTCCAGAAGCTTGCGCTTGCGCGTCACGTCGCCGCCATAGCACTTGGCCGTCACGTCCTTGCGCAGCGCCGAGATCGTCTCGCGCGCCACGATGCGGCCACCGATGGCCGCCTGGATCGGGATCTTGAACATGTGCTGCGGGATCAGCTCTTTCAGCTTTTCGCACAGCGCGCGGCCGCGCTTTTCCGCTGCCGTCCGGTGCACCAGCATCGACAGCGCATCGACCGGCTCTTCATTGACGAGGATCGACATCTTGACCAGATCGCCCTCGCGGTAATCCGAAAGATTGTAATCGAACGAGGCATAACCCTTCGAGATCGACTTCAGCCGGTCGTAGAAATCGAACACCACTTCGTTGAGCGGCAGATCATAGGTGATCATGGCGCGCGGGCCGACATAGGTCAGGTCGATCTGGATGCCGCGGCGCTCCTGGCAAAGCTTCATGATTGCGCCCAGATAATCATCCGGCGTCATGATGGTTGCCTTGATCCATGGCTCTTCAATCGCGTTGATCTTCACGATATCCGGCATATCGGCCGGATTGTGCAGTTCCTTCTGCGAACCGTCCTGCATGTTGAGGCGGTAGACAACCGAAGGCGCGGTCGTGATGAGGTCGAGATTGAACTCGCGCTCAAGACGCTCCTGAATGATTTCCAGATGCAGAAGGCCGAGGAAACCGCAGCGGAAGCCGAAGCCAAGCGCGGCGGATGTTTCCATTTCGAACGAGAACGACGCATCGTTGAGGCGCAGCTTGCCCATGGCGGCGCGCAGGTCCTCGAAATCAGCCGCATCGACCGGGAACAGGCCGCAGAACACCACCGGCTGCGCGGGCTTGAAGCCGGACAGCATCTTTTCCGTCGGGCGGCGATCTTCGGTGATCGTATCGCCGACGCGGGTGTCGGCCACTTCCTTGATCGAAGCGGTGATGAAGCCAAGCTCGCCGGGGCCGAGTTCGTCCACCTGAACCATTTTGGGCGTGAAAACACCGGTGCGCTCCACCGGATATTTCGCGCCCGTACCCATCATGCGGATGGTCTGGCCCTTTTTAAGGACACCATCGATGATGCGCACCAGAACGATGACGCCGAGATAAGAGTCATACCAGCTGTCGACCAGCATGGCCTTGAGCGGGGCATTGCGGTCGCCTTCCTTCGGCGCGGGCAGCTGGGTGACGATGGCTTCCAGCACATCCTCGATGCCGAGGCCGGTCTTGGCGGAAATGTGCACGGCCTGCGCCGCATCGATGCCGATGACTTCCTCGATCTGCTGCTTGACGCGCTCGGGCTCGGCGGCGGGCAGGTCGATCTTGTTCAGCACGACCACGATCTCATGGTTGTTGTCGATGGCCTGATAAACGTTCGCCAGCGTCTGCGCTTCCACGCCCTGGGAAGCGTCCACCACCAGAAGCGAACCTTCGCACGCGGCCAGCGAGCGCGAGACTTCATAGGCGAAGTCGACGTGTCCGGGCGTGTCGATCAGGTTCAGCACGTAATCCTCGCCGTTCTTCGCCTTGTAGGAGAGACGGACGGTCTGCGCCTTGATGGTGATGCCGCGCTCCCGCTCGATATCCATCGAGTCGAGAACCTGATCCTTCATCTCGCGCGTATCCAGCCCGCCGGTCAACTGGATGAGGCGGTCGGCCAGCGTCGATTTGCCGTGGTCGATATGGGCGACGATCGAAAAATTGCGAATATGGTCAAGTGGTGTGCTCATGCGCGCGATTTAACAGCAAGACGCCAAATTTCAAAGGAGTATTCGCGCCAAAAGGCGGGAAAACCGGCAGCTTTCGCAATCGTGACAACAAGTCCCCTTTGCCTTGTGGCAAAAAGGCGATAAATCACCGCTCGAATAGCGTGCTTTCATGCAGGAGTTTAGGATGAAGACCGAACCGAACGAAGTCCATAACAGGCCGAAACTGGTCACCGTTTTCGGCGGCTCAGGCTTTGTCGGGCGCGCAGTGGTTGCGGCTCTCACCAAGCGCGGCTACCGCGTGCGCGTTGCCGTGCGCAAGCCGGAAATTGCCTATTACATGGCGCCGCTCGGCAATGTCGGCCAGATCCAGATGGTGCAGGCCAATGTGCGCCATCGCGGCTCCGTGGAACATGTCATCAAGGGTTCCGACCATGTGGTCAACCTCGTCGGCATTCTGTCCGAAAGCGGTCGCCAGCGTTTCAACACGGTTCAGGTGCTCGGCGCGAAGAACATTGCCGAAGCCGCCAAGGCCGCAGGCATCCGCATGACGCATGTGTCCTCGCTTGCAGCCGACGCCAATTCGCCGTCGGATTATGCGCGCACCAAGGCGGAAGGCGAAAAGGCCATTCTTTCGCTCCTGCCGGACAGCGTCATCCTGCGCCCGTCGATCATTTTCGGTCCCGAGGACCGCTTCTTCAACCGCTTCGCCAACATGGCGCGCTTCTCGCCATTCCTGCCTGCAATCGGCGGCGGCGAAACGAAGCTCCAGCCGGTCTATGTCGGCGACGTGGCGGAAGCCGTGGCGCGTGCCGTCGACGGCAAGCTGATGCCGGGCGGCGTCTATGAACTCGGCGGCCCCGATGTGCAGCCGTTCAGGAACTGGATGAAGGACATGCTCGGCGTGATCGCCCGCAAGCGCCTCATCGTTTCCATGCCCTGGTGGGTTGCCCGTTTGCAGGCATCGATCCTCGGCCTGCTGCCGAATCCGATGCTCACCAACGATCAGGTGACGCTGCTGAAATTCGACAATGTGGTTTCGGAAAAAGCCATCAAGGAAGGCCGCACTTTGCAGGGCATGGGCATCACGCCGGAAAGCGTCGACGCCGTGCTGCCATCCTATCTGTGGCGCTACCGCGTCGCCGGCCAGTACACCAAGACCGGCTTTGCGTGATCCACAGCCGAAGCGGAAATGAACAAGGGGCCGGAAGGCCCCTTTTTGCTGCCCGGCTCACGGGCTTTCTGTCCGCTACGCGGACCGCACTCATCCCCAGATCAACAGTGCCGCCATACCGAGTGCACCGACGATCAGACGCCACCAGGCAAACAGCTTGAAGCCGTGGCGGGATACGTAATCGAGCAGATAGCGCACGACGAAAACGCCGGAGATGAAGGCCATCACGAAGCCGACCCCGATCAGCGCCCCGTCGTTGAACGACAGGATATCGCGGCTCTTGTAGAGATCATAGGCAAAAGCGCCCGCCATGGTGGGCATGGCGAGGAAGAACGAGAACTCGGCTGCCGAACGCTTGTCGGCGCCGAGCAGCAGCGAGCCGACAATGGTGGAACCGGAGCGCGACACGCCCGGTATCATCGCCAGGCACTGGATGAAGCCGATGGCGAGGCACATGGGCAGCGGATAGTCCATCACATCATGATAGCGCGGACGCAGGTTGAGCTGGTCCACCCACAGCAGGACGAACCCGCCGATGATAAGCATGGCGCAGACCAGCATCGGCGTTTCGAACAGGACGCTCTTGATGAAGCCATGCGCGAGAGCGCCGATGACGGCCGCAGGGAGGAAGGCGACCAGAATGCCGAAAACGAAGCGCCGCGTGCGGGCATCGCGGGGGAAATCGGTGAGGATTTTAAGAAGTTTCGCCGAATAGACCGTCAGAATGGCCAAAATGGCGCCGAGCTGGATCAGCACCTCGAAGGTCTTTCCTGTGGATTCAAAGCCAAGAAAGTGCCCGACCAGCAGCAAATGCCCGGTGGAGGAAACAGGGATAAATTCGGTCAGACCTTCGATGAGACCGAGAAATGCAGCTTCCAGTAGATTGAAAATATCCATGAAGTCAGTACCTTGGGATAGTGGGCACGGTGACGGGTTAAAAAGGCGGATCGGGATAGCGGGCCATCGGCTGAAAACACGCATTTCCAGCGATTGCTTGTCTCACGCAAACATAGCCCTTATAGACTTTATATTCCGTTGAGGCGGCGTCGAATCGCTTGATAGCAGGAAATAGCCTGCTGCATGCGCAAACGCCAGCCGCCGTGCAAACTCCGGACGTTCAATTCAAGCTTCAGTCGAGAGTCTCGCGTCGATCATGCTTACGCTTTTTCATCATCCCATGTCTTCGGGTTCGCGCTATGTGCGGCTCATCCTCGGCGAATATGGCGTTGAAGCGGAACTTATCGAGGAACGGCCGTGGTCGCGCCGCAAGGAATTCCTGGCGCTGAACCCGGCGGCAACCCTGCCCGTGCTCCTGGCCGAAAACGACCTTCCGGTCGTCGGCGCCACGGTGATCGCCGAATATCTGGACGAGACGCGCGGCGCATTGAAGCGCAGCCGCCGCCTCCTGCCGGAAAGCCCGATGGAGCGCGCAGAAGTGCGCCGCCTGGTCGACTGGTTCCTGCTGAAATTCGAAAATGAAGTGACGCGCCACATCGCCCGCGAACGTGTGTTCAAGTTGCAGATGGCGGCTGAGATGGGCGGCAGCGCGCCGGATTCGACCGCCATCCGCGCCGCCCGCACCAATATCCGCCAGCATATGAAATATATCGACTGGCTGGCCGCGACCCGCGACTGGCTCGGCGGCGCGCATCCAAGCTATGCCGACATGGCGGCGGCGGCTTCCATATCCGTCCTTGATTATCTGGGCGAGATCGAATGGGGCGAAACCAAAGCGGCGCGTGACTGGTATGCACGCATGAAATCGCGCCCGGCTTTCCGCCCGTTGCTTTCCGACCGCGTGCGCGGGCTTGCCCCGGTGGCCCATTATGGCGACCTCGATTTCTGATAGCCGCCAACAGAAACTCAAGCGCTTCCTGATCGAAGAAGCGAAGGCGGCTGGTTTCGACGCGGTTGCCTTCACCACGCCCGATGCAATTCCGCACGCGCCCGAACGGTTGCGCCAGTATATTGCCGACGGCCACCACGCCGATATGGACTGGATGGAGGAAACGGAAGCCCGCCGTGCCGATCCGAGCGTATTGTGGCCGGAAGTCCGTTCCATCATGATGCTGGCCATGAATTACGGGCCGGACGCCAACCCGCTCGCCATTCTGGAAAAGCAGGATCGCGCGGCCATATCCGTCTATGCGCAGAACCGCGACTATCATGACATCATCAAGGGCAAGCTGAAGCACATTGCGAGCCGTTTTGCCGCGCGCGCCGGACAGGATGTCAAGGTCTTCGTCGATACCGCGCCCGTCATGGAAAAGCCGCTGGCGCAAGCTGCCGGTCTCGGCTGGCAGGGCAAGCATACGAATCTGGTCAGCCGCGAGCTTGGCTCATGGCTGTTCCTCGGCTCGATCTTCACCACGGCGGAAATTCCGCCCGACGAGCCCGAGCGGGACCATTGCGGCTCCTGCCGCGCCTGTCTCGACGCCTGCCCGACCAAGGCTTTCCCGGCGCCCTATCGCATCGATGCGCGGCGCTGCATTTCCTATCTCACCATCGAGAACAAGGGACCGATCCCGCAAGAATTCCGGAAAGCCATGGGCAACCGCATCTATGGCTGCGACGACTGCCTTTCCGTCTGCCCGTGGAACAAGTTCGCGCAGGCCACCAGCGAAATGAAGCTGAAAGCCCGCGAAGACCTGAAGGAACCGCGTTTCAACGATCTGCTGGCGCTGGATGACCCGGCTTTCCGCACGCTGTTTTCCGGCTCCCCGGTGAAACGGATCGGGCGCGATCGCTTCATCCGTAATGTGCTGATCGCCACCGGCAATTCCGGCGATGCGACGCTTCTGTCGGATGTCGAACGATTGCTGGAAGACCATGCTCCGGTCGTGCGCGGTGCAGCGATATGGGCCTTGAAGCAACTGGCAAGCCCCGACCACGCAGCCAGTGTTCAGAAACGCCTGGCCTCATCGGAAGAGGATGCTACGGTGCAGGCAGAGTGGGATATGGAGGAAGTTTGATGCGCATATTTCTGTTCGGAGCCGGTTATTCCGCCCAGGCCTTCGCACGCAGGATGTCCGGCGAAGCGGAACGCATCGACGGGACCACGCGGCACGAGCAGAAATTTCCCCTCCTCGAACAGGCGGGCATAAAGCCGCTGCTTTTCGACGGCCAAACGCCCTCGCCCGAACTTCTGGACAGGCTTGCGCAGTCGACCCATGTGGTCGTTTCGATCTCTCCCGGCGAAAGCGGCGATCCCGCCGTCGCCATCGTCGAGGAAGCGCTTCGCCGTTCCGACAACACCATCCGCTGGATCGGCTATCTGTCGACGGTCGGCGTCTATGGCGACCATCAGGGCGCGTGGGTAGACGAAACCACGGCCTGCAAACCTTCCTCGCGCCGCAATCTGGAACGCGTCGAAGCCGAAAAGGCGTGGGGACAATTGAGCGAACGGCATGGAACACCACTTGCGATCTTAAGGCTCTCCGGCATCTATGGGCCGGGCCGCAATGCCTTCGTCAATCTGAAGCGCGGCACCGCGCGGCGCGTCATCAAGGAAAACCAGATTTTCAACCGCATCCATGTCGATGACATTGCCGGTTCCTTGCGCTTTCTGGCAGGCACCGATACGGGCGGCATCTTCAACATCACCGACAATGAACCAAGCCCCCCGCAGGATGTCGTCACCTACGCCGCCGAACTGATGGGCGTGACGCCACCGCCGGAAGTCGCCTTCGAGGATGCCGATCTGACGCCGATGGCACGCTCCTTCTATGGCGAGAACAAACGTGTCTCCAACCGGCGTATCAGGGATCTGGGTTACGAATTTGCCTATCCCGATTACCGGACGGCCTTTTCGGCCATGTGGCGCGATGATCGCTGGCGCTGAAGCCGTGCTGCTGCTAAAAGCAAGCCTGCAACAAAACCGGGACAACACAGAATGAGCAGTACCGAACTCGCAACCAGATAAGCCGCAACAGCCTTTCCGACCTGTTGCGGCGTCTGCCCCGGACCAATTCCCCTTAAAACGCATCCCAAAGATGCGCGTTTATAAAAGGCAGATAGCCGCCCGATTTTTCTCGAGCGGATGCTTAGTCATGCCTTTTGATAACAAACAAACTCCACAGTGGAGCTATTCCCTGCCATTCGCGCTCGCGCTGATGGCCCCTTTCGACATTCTCGCCTCGCTGGCCATGGACATCTACCTGCCGGTCGTGCCGTCCATGCCCGCCATCCTGCAAACGACACCCGCCATGGTGCAACTGACCCTCAGCCTCTACATGGTGATGCTGGGCGTCGGGCAGTTGCTGTTCGGCCCGTTGTCGGACCGTTTCGGGCGCAGGCCCGTCCTGATCGGCGGCGGGCTGGTTTTCGCCCTTTCGTCCTTCGCCCTGGCGATCACAGACAATGCAGCGGTTTTCGTGGCTCTCCGTTTCGTACAGGCAACGGGCGCTTCGGCGGCGCTGGTCGCCACTTTCGCAACGGTCCGCGATGTTTATGCCGCCCGTCCGGAAGGTGCGACGATCTACGGCCTTTTCAGCGCCATGCTTTCCTTCGTCCCGGCGCTCGGGCCGATTGCCGGTGCGCTTGTCGCAAAGGGTTTTGGATGGCGGGCGATCTTCGCCATGCTCGGCCTCCTCGGCCTTGCCGTGACGTTGCGCGCCTTGCGCCACTGGCAGGAGACGCGGCCAGCCGGCACTGCCCCAAGTGTCGGAAATCTCCGCCGGATTGTGCGCGACTTCAGCTTCTGGACCTATACGCTCGGCTTCGCGACGGCGATGGGCACGTTCTTTGTGTTCTTTTCCACCGCACCGCGCATTCTGATCGAACGCGGCGGCTTTGGTGAAACCGGCTTCAGCTTCGCCTTTGCAAGCGTTGCCCTCGTCATGATCGCCGCCACCCGCGTCCTGCCCCGCAAGACGCAGAAATGGGGCGCGCGCACCAGCGTGGCGCTGGGCATGGCCACGCTTCTTGCCAGCGCCCTGCTTCTGGTTCTCGGCGAAACATTGCTGGCGCCTTCGTTCCTGAGCCTCATCGTACCCATGTGGCTTGCCGCTGTCGGCATCGTTCTTATCACGTCGATGACGGCAAACGGTGCGCTTGCCGCCTTTGACGACAGTGCGGGCATGGCGGTCGCGGTCTATTTCTGCATCCAGAGCCTGATCGTCAGCCTTGCAGGAACAGCACTGGTCATCTTCCTGCCCGGCGATACCGCATGGCCCTTGATCGCTTTCTGCACGGTGATGCCATTGCTGGTTCTGACCTTGCTGGCAAAGCTGCAGCAGCACTGACGAAAATGCGGTCGGCAGCACAAACTGTCGACCGCCATTGAAGCCCCGCCGTTGACACAGCATAATGCCCGCAATCCGGCCGCCTTGATTCGCAGCCGCAGCCCCGGCAAAACATGGAATTGCCCCATGATCGCAAACAGATTGAAGAAGATCGTTCTCGCAGCTTCGCTTGCCGCAATGATCGCCCCCGACTTCGTGCCCATGGCCGTCGCGGAAGACATGCCCGCCAAACAGGCTTTTGGCGCGCAGGCGCTTCCTGTACTGGCGCAAGACCCGCAATCCATCGGCTTTTATGCCAAGGGATGCCTCGCCGGAGCGGTGGCTCTGCCCACGGACGGACCGAACTGGCAGGTGATGCGGCTTTCGCGCAATCGTCGCTGGGGCCATCCGCGCATGATCGGCCTTCTGGAGAAACTCTCCCGCGATGCGGCAAAGGACGGCTGGCCCGGCCTGCTCGTCGGCGACATTTCGCAGCCGCGCGGTGGCCCGATGCTGACCGGCCATGCCTCGCATCAGGTCGGCCTCGATGCCGATATCTGGCTGACGCCCATGCCCAAAAAGCGGTTTACCGATGCCGAACGTGAAAGCGTTTCCGCCGTTTCGATGCTGAAACCGGATTCGCTCTACGTCGATCCGAAGAAATGGACCCCTGCCCGCACGGCGCTTATCAAACATGCCGCAAGCTACCCGGAAGTCGAGCGCATCTTCGTGCATCCCGGCATCAAGAAGGAGCTTTGCGACACGGTGAAGGGCGACAGGAGCTGGCTCGGTAAGGTTCGCCCCTATTGGGGTCACTTCTACCATTTCCATGTGCGCCTGACCTGTCAGCCCGGTTCGCCCCAGTGCAAGGGACAGCCGAAAGTGGCTGCCGGTGACGGTTGTGACAAGTCGCTCGCCTGGTGGTTTACGGATGAACCGTGGAAGCCGGCAAAGCCATCGACGGAACCGCCGAAAAAGCCGCGCCCGGTGATGGTTTCCGATCTGCCGAAGGCTTGCGCCGCCGTGCTCAACGGTCCTTCCCCGAATTCGGTCGCCGATGTCACCTACGGCGTGCAGTGAGGCTTTTAGCGCTTTTCAGGTCCTGGGCACTTCGCTATAGGTTTAAAACGATTTAGAATGCCAATGACAAGGTTATCAACTCGTAAGGTTGCTCATTCATGACGGAACGCCTGCGCATCGCATTGATCGCCCACGACCAGAAGAAGGACGACATGGTCGCCTTCGCAAAAGCGCATGAGCAGGCACTGTCCCGCTATGACATCGTGGCGACGGGAACGACCGGCGGCCTCATACTTGATGCCTGCGCTTCCCTCCGCATTCAGCGCGTGAAAAGCGGGCCGCTCGGCGGCGACCAGCAGATCGGCGCCATGATTGCGGAAGGAACGGTGGAAGTGCTCATCTTCTTCATCGACCCGCTGTCTCCGCTTCCGCACGATGTCGATGTGAAGGCGCTGACGCGCCTCGGCAGCGTCTACGACATTCCGATGGCGCTCAATCGCGCAACCGCCGAAAGGCTGATCAAGGCGCTCGACTGAAACAAAACGCACTGATCCGCCGCGGGGTTTTTCTGCGGACGGATGACATGACCAGGGAGAGGACATGCCCGCGACGATCGCATGTCCCAAAAACGGGAACCGGTTCTGGGACAAAGACATGCATGAAAACAAAGAGATAGAGCGGGCCGAACAGGGTTTCCGGTTTCCGGTACTTGTCGGCGATATCGGCGGCACCAATGCCCGTTTTGCCATCCTGGTGGATTCCAATGCCGAGCCGAAGGAGTTTCCCGTTCTCCAGACGGCGGATTATGCAACCATCGATGAGGCCATACAGGACGCCGTTCTCGATCATACCTCGATCCGTCCGCGTTCCGCCATTCTGGCTGTGGCCGGTCCCGTCGACGGCGACGAGATCGACCTCACCAATTGCGACTGGGTCGTGCGCCCGAAGAAGATGATCGCCGATCTCGGCTTCGAGGATGTGACCGTGCTGAACGATTTCGAGGCGCAGGCGCTGGCCGTCGTGTCTCTGGGCAGCGAACATCTGGAACAGATCGGCGGCAGGCCCGAAGAAGTGATTGCTACCCGCGTCGTGCTCGGGCCGGGCACCGGACTCGGCGTTGCCGGTCTTGTCCGCACGCGCCACGCATGGGTGCCGGTGCCGGGCGAAGGCGGCCATATCGACATCGGCCCGCGCAGCGAACGCGACTATCAGGTCTTCCCGCATATCGAGCGCATCGAAGGCCGCGTCGCTGGCGAACAGATTCTTTGCGGGCGCGGACTGCGCAATCTCTATCTGGCCATATGCGCCGCCGACGAGGTGATGCCGACGCTGGAAACCCCCGCCGACATCACCTCCGCCGGGCTCGACGGCAGCAATGCGCAGGCCGAAGAGACCCTGCATCTGTTCGTAACCTATCTCGGGCGGCTGGCAGGCGATCTGGCGCTGATTTTCAAGGCGCAAGGCGGCGTCTATCTTTCCGGCGGCATTCCGCAGCGCATCCTTTCCGCGCTCAGGGCGGGTGCTTTCCGCGAGGCGTTCGAGGACAAGGCCCCGCACAAGGCCATCATGCGCGACATTCCTGTCCGCGTGATCACCCATCAGCTTGCAGCCCTTGCCGGGCTTTCCGCCTTCGCACAGGCCCCCGCCCGTTTCGAAGTCTCGACCGAAGGGCGCCGCTGGCGGATCGACTGAGCGACGGGGGCAAATATCAGAGTGGTGCCGACGGCTCCATTTTAACCTGAACCGCTCCAGCCGCTAAAGCTTGAGGATGGTCAAGCCGCGCGGATAACGTTATAGAAACGCTGCACCGAAATTGCCGAGAGCTTTTTCAGTGCAGCGTTTCCGTATGGAAGTCGTATTTTCAACGATAGCCGCCGGTCCAGCCGGAGGGCCAAGAGACAAAAAGCGCTTTTGCACGTGAGTCTATTCAAGAAGAAAAACAAGAAGATCGATACGGGCGAAGCCACCCGCGTAATCCGGCGCATGATGTCGGAAAACATCCGCGAATATAAGCAGAACTACATCATAGCCATACTGGCATCGCTCATCGTCGGCGGATCGAACGGCGCGCTGGCCTATCTGATGAAGCCGATGATCGACAAGATTTTCTATGAGCAAAATCTCGGTCTGGTCTGGGTCATCTGCGGCGCATTGCTGGGCATTTTCATCTTGCGCGGCATTTCCGGCTACATACAGGCCGTGGAGCTTGCCAAGATCGGCAACAATCTGGTCGCGCGCTATCAGAAGCGCATTTTCGACCATCTGATGAAGCTCGGTCTCGATTTCTACAACGATACCCGTTCCGGCCATCTGGCGGCGCAGATCAACCAGAATGTTTCCGGCATCCGCGATCTCCTCAACATGACGATTTCGTCGATCGCGCGTGACCTTATCTCGCTGATCGGTCTCGTCGCCACCATGTTCTACATGGACCCGATCCTGTCCGTGGCGATCTTCCTGATCGGACCGCCGCTCATTCTGGCCGTAGCCTATATTTCGCGCCGCATTCGCTCCGTCACCCGCGATCTCGTGCATCTCAATTCCCATCTGCTGGGTGCGATGCAGGAATCGATTCAAGGCATTGCCATCGTCAAGGCCTTTACGATGGAAGACCAGCTGCGCGCCAAGATCGGCAAGCTGATCGACCAGTCGGAAGGCCGCAGCAACAAGATCGCCAAGGTGTCCGAGCGCACGACGCCCATTTCCGAAATGCTGGCCGGTTTTGCCGTGGCGGGCGTGCTGGCCTATAGCGGCTATCGCGCCATTCTCGAACAGCAGCCCCCCGGCGCAACCTTCGCCTTCATCACCGCGATGCTGCTCGCCTATGACCCGGCCCGCCGTCTTGCCCGCCTTCAGGTCGGGTTGGAAAAGGCGCTCGTCAACGCACGCATGATCTATGAGGTGCTGGATATCGAACCGCGCCAGCGGGATGTTGCGGACGCGGTGGAGCTGAAAGCCGGTCCCGGCGAAATCCGCTTCGAGGATATCTATTTCTCCTATAACGAGGCCGCGCCGGTGCTGCACGGCGTCAGCTTCGTCGCCAGGGCGGGCGAAACCACCGCCGTGGTCGGCGCTTCGGGTGCCGGCAAGTCGACACTCATCAATCTTGTCCAGCGCTTCTACGATCTCGACCGCGGCCAGATCCTGTTCGATGGGCAGGACATTGCGCACGTCAGGAAGCAGTCGCTGCGCCATGCCATCGCCTATGTCTCGCAGCAGCCTTATCTGTTCGAAGGCACCATTGCCGACAACATCCGCTATGGTCGCCCGGACGCGACGGATGAGGAAATCATCGAGGCAGCCAAGCTTGCCCATGCGCATGAATTCATCCTGCAGCAGCCGCAGGGCTACGATACGCCGGTCGGCGAAAACGGCGTGACGCTATCCGGCGGCCAGCGCCAGCGCGTTTCCATCGCTCGCGCCATCGTTCGCAATGCACCGGTTCTCCTGCTCGACGAGGCGACTTCCGCCCTCGACAATGAATCGGAGAAGCGGGTCCAGCAGGCGCTGGAAGGCATCATGCAGAACCGCACCACGGTCGTGATTGCGCACCGCCTTTCCACCGTGGTCAATGCGGATCGCATCGTGGTGATGGAAGCCGGACGGGTGGTGGAGGAAGGCCGTCACGACGACCTCATCGCCATCCCGAACGGCGTCTATGCCCGTTTCTATCAGTTGCAGAGCGGCAACGGCGATTTCATCACCGAAAAGACGACAGAAGAACTGCGGACAGGAGAACCACGATGAGCGGAGAAACGCAGAACAGCGAAATGGGTCTGGTCGTCGTCGGCGCGGGCGGACGCATGGGCCAGACCCTGATCCGCACCATCCAGGCCATCGAAGGCGTGAAACTGGTCGGCGCTATCGAACGGTCCAGCTCTCCGCTTCTGGGCAGGGATGCGGGCGAAGTCACCGGCATCGGCCCGCTCGGCGTGCGCATCACCGACGATCCCCTGCCGGTCTTTGCCGGGGCGCACGGTGTCCTTGATTTCACAAGCCCGGCAGCAAGCGTCGAATTTGCGGGCCTCGCCGCACAGGCGCGCATCGTGCACGTCATCGGCACGACGGGCTGCTCGGCTGAGGACGAGGATAAGATCCGCGCCGCTGCCCGCCACGCAACCATCGTCAAGTCGGGTAATATGAGCCTCGGCGTCAATCTTCTGTCCGTTCTGGTGCAGAAGGCGGCGCAAGCGCTCGATCCGGCGGATTTCGACATCGAAATCCTTGAAATGCACCACAAGCACAAGGTCGATGCGCCATCCGGCACCGCCCTGCTTCTCGGCGAAGCGGCAGCGAAGGGACGCGACATTCCACTGGCGGAAAACAGCGTCCGCGTGCGCGACGGCTACACCGGACCGCGTGAGACAGGCTCCATCGGCTTCGCCACCTTGCGCGGCGGTTCGGTCATCGGCGAGCACTCGGTCATTCTTGCCGGGCCCGGTGAGCGCATTGTTCTCTCCCACCATGCCGAAGACCGCTCGATCTTTGCGCGCGGTGCGATCAAGGCCGCACTTTGGGCCTATGGCAAAAAGCCCGGCCTCTATTCGATGCTCGATGTTCTCGGGCTGAAGGACTGATTTTTCCACCGGAGCACCGATCCTGTTCAGATCGGCGCTCCAGAGTTTTGTTTTGTCGCGCATCCTATCCGAAAACCGCCTCACACTTTTCGGGATGCGCTCTCTAACGGAGCGTTGCATATGTCTCGTACTCTCGTCCTGGTCCGCCACGGTCAAAGCGAATGGAACCTCAAGAACCTGTTCACCGGCTGGCGCGATCCGGGCCTGACCGAACAGGGCCATGCCGAAGCCAAGGCCGCTGGCCAGCGCCTGAAGGCCGCCGGTCTCAAGTTCGATATCGCTTACACGTCCGCGCTGTCGCGCGCGCAGGTGACCTGCCAGCACATTCTCGATGAGCTTGGCCAGTCGAACCTCGAAACGATTCGCGATCAGGCCCTGAACGAACGCGACTATGGCGACCTGTCCGGCCTCAACAAGGACGATGCCCGCGCCAAATGGGGGGAGGAACAGGTCCATATCTGGCGCCGTTCCTATGACGTCCCGCCTCCGGGCGGCGAAAGCCTGAAGGATACCGGCGCGCGCGTATGGCCCTATTATCTACACACGGTGCAGCCGCACGTGCTGCGCGGCGAGACGGTTCTGGTCGCTGCACACGGCAATTCGCTGCGGGCGCTCATCATGGCGCTGGACGGCCTGACCCCGGAACAGATTCTCAAGCAGGAACTCAACACCGGCGTTCCGGTCATTTACCGGCTCAATGCTGATTCGACCGTTGCTTCGAAGGAAATTCTCGAAGCCTGATAGCCGTTTGGCTGTGAATTTATCGGGCGCGCCCACGCGCCCGACGACCTTTTCAACGCGAAAAAAGCATCGGCTGAAAAAAAGCTGGCTGAATGTCGAAAACGCGATTGACAGAGGCAGGTCGACCCCTTAGATGGGTCCTCGTCGCCCAGATGGCGGAATTGGTAGACGCACCAGCTTCAGGTGCTGGCGCTCGCAAGGGCGTGGAGGTTCGAGTCCTCTTCTGGGCACCATTTCCAAGTCTTCGGACCACTACCAAGGTTCAGAAGCACCCCAAAAAGCCCGCGCAAGCGGGCTTTTTTGTTTCTGGAGCATGGTCCGGCCGTCTCACGCTTTGCGCTCAAGCATGTCGTACTTTATCGTATTCAGGCCACATGCTCTCGTTATTTCAACCTATATTTGGCAGTCGATGCAGTTTTCTCCTTCCGAACGCACCGCTTTCTTTGAATTGCTGAAATGGCGGCGGGATGTCCGTCACTTCAGCGACCGACCTGTGGACGATGGAATCATCGAGGCTTTGCAGGAAGCGATGGATTATGCCCCTTCCGTCGGCAATGCCCGCCCCTGGCGGGTGATTTCGGTTGAAACTGCTGGAAAACGCGCGGCGGTTCACGACATTTTTCTCAAGGCCAACCGGTCAGCCGCGCAGATCTATGACGGCGAGCGCGCTCAGCATTACCGGGACCTAAAACTGGAAGGCATCAGCGTCGCCCCGGTGCAGCTTGCCATTTTCACCGAAACTGCGCCAGCCGAAGGACACGGGCTCGGCAGGCAGTCCATGGCCGTCACCCTCGAGCACAGCACGGCAATGGCAGTCCAAAACCTCAATCTGGCGGCAAGATCGTTCGGGCTGGGCGTCGGCATGGTCTCGATTCTCGATCCGCAGGCCATGGAAAGGCTGTTTCAGGCCCAGCCGGGCTGGCGCTTCAGCCTTTACCTATGCATCGGCTGGCCGCTGGCTGATGACGACGCACCCCTCCTGCACAAAAACGGCTGGCAGGAAAACAAGCCGACGGTCTGGCGGCGCGCCTGAGCGCTCTTCAACAGAACGTTGTCAACAGGGCAAGCGCCTCCCGGAATTGTGCCTATTGCGCTGATCTCGCAATTGGCGGCACAATCCCCCTTGCTCAGATATAATAACGGGGAGCGAATATGCGCCGAAGAGGCTTGCTGGAATTCGCAGGAAACAGAACGCTCTATGGCCTGTTCCTGCTCTGCGCGATCTGCGCCATCGCAGGAAGCGTGATGAGCTATAATGGCGAGGTTTCAGGCTGGCGCTGGCTGCATTATCTGACCAAGCCAACCGCTACACTGCTGCTGCTCGCCGCCGTCCTTTGCGCCGGGCGGCCCAAATCGAAGTCCTATGGCTTTGCCGTGGCCTTCGGCCTGGCTTTCGCGGCACTGGGCGACTTTTTCCTGATGCTGCCCGGCGACTATTTCATGGCGGGCCTGATCTGCTTTCTCATCACCCATTGCGCCTATATCTATGCCCTTTGCCGTCATGCGCGCTTTGCGGCGCACAAAGGCGTTTTCGCCATTTTCGCCATCGCAGCCCTTGCCATCATAGCTGGCCTCTGGCCGTCGCTGCCGACCCCGCTGATAGTTCCGGTCATCATCTATGCCGCGGCCCTTGGCATCATGGCGGCACAGGCGATGAGCCGTGCGCTCGGCACCGAACCTGAAACGCCGCAACGCTACGCCGCGTGGCTTGCCGCAGCGGGCGGCCTGTTCTTCATGGCAAGCGACACGCTGCTTGCCTATGGACGGTTCAGCCTCGACATTCCGCTGAATGGCCTTTGGGTGCTGGCAACCTATTATGCCGCGCAATTTCTCTTTGCCCGCTCGACCGAGGATTTTGCCTATGGCGGTTGAAGAACAGATGTTGCAACTGCCGTTCGAGCGCCTGCGTCACGCCTGGCTTGAGAGCCGTCCCGCCTGCGAGCAGCGTCTGGACGACCTGAAACGCCTGCGGGAGCGGCTTGAAGCAAGGCTGGATGAGATGGCGAAGGCCACCAGCGCGGATTTCGGCAATCGCTCGCTGCACGAAACCCTGCTTGGCGAAGCCAGCGTCGTCTTTGCCGAAATCGACGATGCCCTGCACAACCTCAAGCGCTGGATGAAACCGAAACGCCGCAAGGCCGGTTGGAAAATGTGGCCGGCAAAAGCCGAAATCCGCTATGTTCCGCTCGGCGTGGTGGGCATCATCGCGCCGTGGAACTATCCGGTCAATCTGGCGCTGGCACCGCTCGTCGCGGCAATCGCGGCTGGAAACCATGTTTTCCTGAAACCATCCGAACATACGCCGCGCACTGCGCAATTTCTGCAAAGCCTGCTTGGGGAAGTCTTCCCGGAGGACCGCGTTGCCGTTGCGCTTGGCGACGCAGCGCTTTCCGCGCAATTCGCATCGCTGCCCTTCGACCATCTCTTTTTCACCGGCTCGACCGCTGTCGGGCGCAAGATCATGGCGGCGGCGGCACCAAACCTGACGCCCGTGACGCTGGAACTCGGAGGCAAATCGCCAGCCATCGTCAGCGAAAACGCCAATATCAAACGCGCCGCGCGCGCAATCGCGACGGGCAAGTTCTTCAATGCCGGGCAAACCTGCATCGCGCCCGATTACGTTCTGATCCATCACAGCCAGCGCGATGAATTCGTGAACCTCCTGCGCGCCGAAATGCAGGCACGCTACAGTGGTTCGTCAGCGGAAAAGGACCGCACCACGATCATCAATGAAGCGCAGGAAACACGGCTCGCGAACCTGCTGATGGATGCCGCCAGCAAGAGCGAATCCGTCATCGAGCTTTTCGCCGGTTCCGGCCAACGGCGATTGATGCCGCCCGCCCTCGTGCTGGAACCCGACCCCGACAGCGCCATCATGCAGGAGGAGATTTTCGGCCCGCTTCTGCCGATCATCAGTTACCGCCTGCTCGACGATGCGATCGCTTTCGTTCTGAAGCTTGATCGTCCGCTGGCGCTTTACTGTTTCAGCGACAACACCGCAGAAATTGAAATGATGTTGAGCCGCATCGTTGCGGGCGGCGTCTGTGTCAACGATACGCTCTACCATTTCGCCTGTAGCAACCTGCCATTCGGCGGCGTGGGTGCAAGCGGCATGGGCCAGTATCACGGCCTTGACGGTTTCCTGACCTTTTCCAAGGCAATGCCGGTCCTGACCAAATACGCCCCGGCGCCAAGCGATCTCATCAAGCCGCCTTATACCGGCCTCACCGACCGGCTGATCCGCTTCATCGCAAGTTGAGGCCTGGAGCCTTGAAGCCTATCCCCGAGGGGTGAGTTTGATCAGGCACGAAACGCTTCAACAGGGCCGTCGCGTCTGGCTCTCGTCGAATTGTGTAGGCAATTGCTATTCAAACGGATGTACAATCCGACTATATAGAGAGGGATGCGAGTTTATCTCACTGGCAGAAGTCATTGTCTTTCGGAACCGAATAGCTGACTGGTGAAAAACGGGTGCTGAAAAAGAAAGAACCAAACCGGATATCGAAGACCATCCTGACTGCGATCCGGAACAGGCCGGGCTACAGGCCGCTCAACGCCAACATTACCGGCGGGGATGTCGTCATTGCATCCTACAATGTCCACAAATGCATCGGCATTGACAAGCAGTTCAATCCGCAGCGCACGGCTGAAGTCATCAGCGAAATCGACGCGGACGTGATCGCCTTGCAGGAAGCCGACAGGCGTTTCGGCGAGCGTTCCGGCCTGCTTGATCTGGGCCTGCTCGAACGCCGTCACGGGCTCGTGCCGGTGCCGATAACCGCCACGATGCCCAAGGGTCACGGCTGGCACGGCAACGTGCTTCTGTTCCGCGAAGGCGTGGTGCGCAATGTGCAGCAGCTCAAGCTGCCCGGTGTCGAGCCGCGCGGCGCGCTGGTCGCGGACCTGCAATTCCCGGCGGGGCCATTGCGCGTCATCGCCGCGCATCTTGGCCTCCTGAAGCGCTCCCGCGAGCAGCAGGCCGAAAGCATCCTTACCGTCCTGCAGGAGGCCGACACGCTGCCGACCCTGCTGATCGGCGACCTCAACGAATGGCGCGTGGGCAAGCGTTCCTCGCTCGCGGCCCTCATGCCGACATTCAACCATGTCGCAACGGCAGTACCGAGCTTCCCCTCGCGGTTTCCGGTTTTTGCGCTGGATCGCGTGCTTGGCGCACCCCACAATCTGGTCACATCGGTTGAAGTGCACAACACGCCGCTGGCGCGGCTGGCATCCGATCACCTGCCGGTCAAGGCGCATCTCGACCTCAAATCGGCAACGAGCCTGCTCGAGGAACTCAGCCCGGAAATATTTAACAGCCGAACGGGATGATAATCAGAGGTAAGGCGAACCCAGCCAGATAATCCGGTCCAGAAGGCGCTCCAGGAAAGGCCGGCTCTTGAGACGCGCAAGGTTGACCTCGCGGCTGTCCTCGATCACCTTGCCGATGCGCTCCTCCACCTGACGCGCCACATCGCGGTCGAGGATTTCAAGATCGACCTCGAAATTCAGCCGCAGCGAACGCGGATCGATATTGGACGATCCGACATAGGACCATGCGCCGTCGATGGTCATCAGCTTGGAGTGGTTGAAGGCGCCGCCCGCCCGCCAGATGCGGCAGCCGTCCTTCAGCAACTGGTCGAACTGGGCGCGCATGGCGCGGTCGACGAGCTTCAGATTATTGACGCCCGGCACGACGATATCCACCGACACGCCGCGCCGCGCAGCCGTCACCAGCGCGCTGATCAATTCGCGGTCCGGCAGGAGATAGGGCGTCATGATGAGAATATGCTGCTCGGCAATCGAGAAGGCACCCATCATCATGCGCTGGTTGGTTTCCACGTTCTTGTCCGGTCCCGACCCGACGACGCGCACCAGCGTTCCGGTGCCCGGCGGGTTTTCCGGCGGTGCGATCTTCCATGCTTCCCCGGTGAGAAGCTCGCCGGTTGCAAAGCGCCAGTCTTCCGATGCGATATGAAAAAGATCGGCAATCGCCGGACCTTCCAGCTTGAAATGCGTATCGAAGGCCACCGCGTCGCCCGCTATCCTTCGCACGAAGCCCGCACGAATATTCATACCGCCGGTGAAGGCGATCTTGCCGTCGACGATGAGGATTTTACGGTGGGTGCGCAGATTGGCGTAAGGCAGGCGCAGCCCGATGATGATATTGCCGTTGAACACATCGACCGCGACGCCCTTGTCTTTCAGGAGCTTCACGATGCTCGGAAAGGAATAGCGCGCACCGACCGCATCGACGAGCACGCGCACTTCCACGCCGCGCCGGACCGCATCGCCCAGGGCATCGGCAAATACTTCCCCAATCCCATCCCGGTCGAAAATATAGGTTTCCAGCATGATGCTGCGCTCGGCGCGGCCTATGGCGTCGAGCATGGCGGCATAGGCTTCGTCGCCCGTCTCCAGCATGTCGATATTGTTGCCGCTCGTGAAGTCATAGAGGCTCACCGCATCGCCCAGTATCTTCATCGCTCCGAACTGACGCCCGAAGGCTGCGCGCACGAGGTCATTCGTCGTATCGAAGTGCGACAGGTGATAAAGCGCAATCTTGCCCCGGTTGGCGCGCTGGTGGCTGAGGGTCGAACGGCGGATGCGGTTCACACCCGCAATGGCATAGACCACCGCTCCCACGATCGGCGAAAGCACGATCACGCCTACCCAGCCGATGGCGGTGCGCACTTCTTCCTTCGTCATGGTCGCGTGAATGGCGGCGATCGCTCCGAGAACAACCGACAGGACAAACAGGATATGTGGCCAGTAGTGGGAAACGAGATCGAACATCGGCAGACTTTAAGCGGAAAACGACTGTAATAGCAAAGGGATATAATGCTGCGCCCACCAAACGAACAGGGGCTGTGATAACGATCCGCCAAACCTTCGCGTGACTTGGAGGCGCCTTAGCACCGGACCCGAGAAAACTGCGCCTTGCAGCCCCGTCTCACGAAGAACGCGGCGGTTGTGATAAGCTGGTCAAATTCAATACATGCTCTATACTGGTCATGAGGCTTGACAATTTGAGGGACGTCTCATGGCAACAGCTCATAATGATATCGACCGCCCGACCTTTCCGGCAGAACTTTCCAGCAAGTGGGGCTGGTTTCTCGCCCTTGGGGTGGCGCTGCTGATCCTCGGAGGCATCGCCTTCGGCAATCTGGTTCTCGCCACCGTGGTCTCGGTCTACTATGTCGGCCTGATGATGCTCATCGGCGGCGCCATGGAAATCGTTCATGCATTCGGCGTCAAAACCTGGGGCAGCTTCTTCTTCTGGCTCCTGAGCGGCCTGCTTTATACGGCGGCGGGCATCGTCGCCTTCATCAATCCGGTGCTGGCGGCCGGCGTGCTGACCTTCCTTCTGGCGGCGGCACTTCTCGGTTCCGGCGCATTCCGCATCTGGCTCGGCTTCAAATCAAAACCATCGGCTGGCTGGGGGTGGATCGTTGCGGGCGGTGTCGTCACGTTGCTGCTTGGCCTCATCATCGCCATCAAATGGCCGGTCAACAGCCTGTTCGTCCTTGGCCTTTTCCTGGCGATAGACCTGATCTTCCAGGGCTGGTCCTTCATCGCCTTCGCCCTCGGCATCAAGAGCCGCTAAAAGCGCCGCGCACCATCGGCAAAGCGGCGCAGACTGCGCCGCTTTCATCCGCCACGAGACTTGTAACATGGCGCTTGTTGAGATTCTGGCCAACTCCTGCTAGATGCTGGCCAACATCTTCGCGGCGCGCCTTCACGCGCAGCCCAACATTTCGCCATCACGAGTTTCTTCATGCCCGCTGACCATCCCGTTTCCAAGCGCCGCACATTCGCGATCATCGCGCACCCGGACGCCGGTAAGACCACGCTGACCGAAAAGCTGCTGCTGTTCGGCGGCGCCATCCAGCTTGCCGGTGAGGTGAAGGCCAAGAAGGACCGCATCCAGACCCGCTCCGACTGGATGAACATCGAGCGTGACCGCGGCATTTCCGTTGTCACCTCCGTGATGACCTTCGAGTACAAGGATTGCATCTTCAACCTGCTCGATACGCCGGGCCACGAAGATTTTGCCGATGACACCTATCGCACGCTGACCGCGGTCGATTCCGCCGTCATGGTCATCGACGCCGCCAAGGGTATCGAACCGCGCACGCTCAAGCTTTTTGAAGTCTGCCGCATGCGCGACATTCCCATCGTCACCTTCGTCAACAAGATGGACCGCGAGGCGCGCGACCCGCTGGAAATCCTCGATGAGATCGAGGAAAAGCTGGCGCTCGACACGGCCCCGATCACCTGGCCCATCGGTTCGGGAAAAAGCTTTGCAGGCACCTTCGACCTGCATAGCGACACGCTGCGCCGTCAGGACAATGAAGAACAGCCGACCAAGGTCAGCGGACCGGAAGAAGCCGCAAGGCTTCTGCCGGAAAACGAGCGTGAAGCGTGGCTGGAAGGTGTGGAACTGGCGCGTGGCGTCTGCCGCCCGTTCGACCTCGCCGCCTTCCGCGAAGGCCACATGACCCCGGTCTATTTCGGCTCGGCGCTGAAGAACTACGGCGTGCGCGACCTGATCGAAGCCTTCTGCGATTTCGGCCCTTCCCCGCGCGACCAGCAGGCCGATGCCCGCATGGTGGCGGCGACCGAAGACAGGATGACCGGCTTCGTGTTCAAGATTCAGGCCAATATGGACCCGAACCATCGCGACCGCATCGCCTTCCTGCGCGTGTGCTCGGGCAAGCTGTCGCGCGGCATGAAGGCAAAGCTGGTGCGCACCGGCAAACCGATGAGCCTTTCCGCACCGCAGTTCTTCTTCGCCCGTTCGCGCCAGATTGCCGACGAAGCCTTTGCGGGCGACGTGGTCGGCATCCCCAACCACGGCACGCTGCGCATCGGCGATACGCTGACCGAGGGCGAGGATATCCTGTTCCGCGGCGTGCCGAACTTCGCGCCGGAAATCCTGCGCCGCGTTCGCCTCGATGATGCAATGAAGGCCAAGAAGCTGCGCGAAGCGCTGCAGCAGATGGCGGAAGAAGGCGTCGTGCAGCTCTTCCTGCCCGATGACGGTTCGCCCGCTATCGTCGGCGTTGTCGGTGCGCTGCAGATCGACGTCCTGACCGAACGGCTAAAGGTCGAATATTCACTGCCGGTCGGCTTTGAAATGTCGCGCTTTTCGGTCTGCCGGTGGATTTCTGCCGACGATCCGGCTGAGGTCGACCGCTTCATTGCCGCCCATCGCGCCGATATCGCACACGATCTTGACCGTGACCCGGTATTTCTGGCCCAGAACGGCTTCTCGCTCAACTACGAGGCCGAGCGCTGGAAAGACATCCGCTTTGCCACCGTCAAGGATTATCAGGTCCGCGGCAAAGCTGATCCTTTGGAGAGAAAATGAACGATCCGGTTCTGGCTGCGCTTGATCCGCCTCAGGCGCTGCGGCAGCAATTGCGGGATTATCGCAGTCGGCAGGACGAGCTTGGCCGCTCGACGGCCAATGTGCATCTGCTCGACCATCCCGAACAAGAACCGCTGGTTCTGAAAGTGGAGCCGCAAAGCCCGGTCGGCGAACTTGCCGACGAAGCTGCACGGCTTCGCTGGCTCAGACAGCAAAACCTTGCCTGCCCCGAAGTCCTCGCTTTCGAAATCGCGCCGGAACACAGCTTTTTGCTGATGACGCGCCTGCCGGGTCAGGATCTGGCTTCAGCAGTCGGCACGCTCGCGCCGGAGCGTATTGTCGATATTCTGGCGAGCGCCCTGAAATCGATGCATGCCATCGACCCGGCTTCCTGTCAGTTCGATCACCGGCTGGAGTTCCGCATCGAAGACGCCCGCAAGCGTGTCGAAGCGGGCGCGGTCGATGAAGAGGATTTCGACGAGGAACGTGAAGGGCGGACACCGCAGGGAGTTTTCGAAGAACTGCTTAGGTTGAAGCCCGAAAGTGAAGATATTGTCGTCACCCATGGCGACGCCTGCCTGCCGAATTTCATGGCCGACAAGGATGCCTTCACCGGTTTCATCGATTGCGGCAGGCTCGGCCTCGCTGACCGCCATCAGGATCTGGCGCTCGCCTGCTGGAGCATCCGTTACAATCTGGGCGAAGCATGGGTAGCGCCGTTTCTGGCCACCTATGGCGGGCCGGCGATCGAAGAAGCAAAGATCAGCTATTATCGCCTGCTGGACGAGTTCTTTTGAAATCCGGTTCAGCTCGATTGAAACTCCGCATATCGTCACCGATTTGCAGATGGCGCAGTTTTTCGGGATTGCGAACGAGATAGATCGCGTGGACCTGCCCCTCGGCAATCTCCAGTGCGGCGACCTGCGGCAATCCATCCGCTTCCATGCTGATATGCCCCGGCAGACCGTCGAACACGGCGAACTGCCGGATGGCGGGAGGCACACCATCGGCCTTGCGGGAGATCCCCTCGTAGAAGCGCATGATCTTCGCTCGCCCATAGATGGGATTGAGCGCCGCGTTGCGGACACCGCCGCCATCGGAATACATGATGGCATCTTCCGCCAGAAGGCCCTGCAATGCGCTGAGATCGCCACTGCGCGAGGCTTGAAAGAAGGCTTCCGCGATGGTGCGTCCGCGGTCTTCCGGCAAGGTGAATCGCGGCTTTTCCTGGCGCACATGCATCCGTGCCCGGCTTGCAAGCTGTCGGCAGGCCGCCGCGTCACGGTCGAGCACTCGCGCGACTTCCCCAAAGTCCATGCCGAAAACGTCGTGCAGCAGAAAGGCCGCCCGCTCCAGCGGCGACAGCCGGTCAAGCGCCAGCATGAGCGTCAGCGTTATATCGTCGCTCCGGTCTTCCTCTTCCTCGACCAGAGGTTCGGGAAGCCATAACCCGGGATAGGTCTCACGGCGCACGCGCGCGGATTTCAGATAATCGAGCGCGAGCCGGCTTACGACCCGCACCAGCCAGCCCTCCGGTTCCCGGACGGTTTCCTGCGCTGCCGTATTCCAGCGCAACCATGCTTCCTGCGCAATATCCTCGGCTTCCGCATGAGAACCTATCATGCGGTAAGCGATACGAACGAGCCGGGGCCGCAGGGCCTCGAACGCGTCCGCATCGAAGCTGTTGCCCGTATCAGGCTGCTGGCGCATCGGTCGTGACCGGATGCACGGTGCGGAACCCGACCGCAACACGGTTCCAGAGATTGATCATATTGATCGCCATACTGAGCTTCACGATCTCCTCATCGGTGAAATGCGCTTTCAACGCTTCGTAATCCTCGTCCGGCGCGCGGGTCTGCGCGATCAGCGTCAATGCTTCGGTCCAGGCCAGTGCAGCGCGTTCACGCGGCGTGAACAACGGCGATTCGCGCCACGCGGCCACGAGGTAGAGGCGTTCTTCAGTCTCTCCCGCCTTGCGGGCATCGCGCGTGTGCATGTGAATACAGTAGGCACAGCCATTGATCTGCGATGCGCGAATACGCACGAGCTCATAAAGACTATATTCCAGCCCGGCCTCCGACACGGCCTTTTCCGCCTCGACCATAGCCTGCATGATCTTCGGTGCCAGCTTGTAGGGAACGAGTCTTGCTTCCATGATATGTCTCCTTGGGGCTTACGATTTGAAGTCGTTCACCATCAAGACGAAACAGGCACCGCAGATGTGACATGGCTCGCAGAGAAGTTTACCTGTCTGCTTCCAGCAGTTTTTCGGCGATCTTTCCGGCCAGTCTTTCAGCAACCTGTTCCTTGCTCATTTCCGGCCATTCCTCGATACCGGACCGGCTGAGGATACGGACATGATTGCGGTCGCCACCCATCACGCTGCTGCCATCCGGTGCGTGCGAAACATCATTGGCAACGATCCAGTCCGCGCCCTTCTTCTCAAGTTTGGCTCTCGCATTTCCGGCCACGTCCTGCGTTTCGGCGGCAAAGCCGACGACAAGGCCGGGACGCCTGTCGCTATGGCCGACACCGGCCAGAATGTCGGGATTCTCGATCATGGCGAGCGTCGGCGCGCTTTCCCCGAGCTTCTTCTTGATCTTCTGCCCGGCTTCATTGGCCGTGCGCCAGTCTGCAACCGCCGCCACCATCACCGCCGCATCGGCGGGAAGATGCCGCTCCACCGCAGCCTGCATTTCACGCGCCGTCTCGACATGAATGACATCAACGCCTTCGGGATCGGGAATGGTTACAGGGCCGGAGACCAGATGCACCGTCGCGCCAAGCCGCGCCAGTGCTGCCGCGATCGCATGGCCCTGCTTGCCCGACGAGCGATTGGCGATATAGCGGACCGGATCGATAGGCTCATGCGTCGGCCCTGACGTCATGACGATGGTTTTGCCCGCAAGTGGTTTCGCCTGCGGTGAGAGCAGGTTTTCAATGGTCGCGACGATTGCCAGCGGCTCGCTCATGCGGCCCGTTCCAGCCTCGCCACTTTCCGCCATTTCGCCCCTCTCCGGTCCGACGAAGCGAACGCCATCCTTTTCAAGCGTCAGGCGGTTGCGCCTCGTCGCGGGATTGTCCCACATGGCCGGGTTCATGGCAGGCGCGATCAGAACCGGCACCTTGCGGGCCAATAGCACGGCACTTGCCAGATCGTCGGCAAGCCCGTTGGCCATCTTCGCCATCAGGTCGGCGGTCGCCGGCGCGACGACGATCAGGTCCGCATCGCGGGCAAGCCGGATATGCCCGACATCCTGCTCGTCCTCCCGCGAGAACAGATCGGTAAAGACATGGTCGGTGGACACCGCGCCGATGGTCAGCGGCGTCACGAATTGCTGCGCGGCAGCCGTCATCAACGGGCGCACATGCGCGCCACGCTCACGCAGACGGCGGATAAGGTCAGGCGTCTTGTAAGCTGCAATGCCACCGCCGATAATGAGAAGAATGCGCCTTCCGGCCAGTGAAGCCCCCGCCCCAGGCGACCCCGCCACGACCGGCGCGGCTTCATTCAGCCCGGCCAGCAGGATGCGCGCCTCTTCTTCCATCGAGCGCCCATTTTGTGCCGCACGAATACGGAGACGTTCCTTGGCGGCGTCATCAAGATTACGGATGGTAATGCTGGCCATGTGATTGCACCTGCCTGTTGCAAATGCAATCATTGAAATCACTTTAAAAGCTGGCTGTCACCTTAAAAGTGATTTTATAGCCGAATATAAAGCTTGATAGCTATTGCAGCGAGCGAAATCGCAATCACGACCTGCGCAATGCGGCCCCAGCGCGAATGGCGCGCCTCTGCCCGACCGATAGCTTCCGCCGTCGCCTCGTCAAAGCGCAATCCATTCACCGCCATATCGTCCAGCGCGACGGAAACACGTTCCACGCGTGCCACAAGTTCCGGCGTCTTGCGCGTGAAATGCAGCAGCGAATAAGCGCTGTCCTTCGCGTCGAGAAGCATACCCTGCGGCCCGAGATTCTTGGCGATCCAGTCGCCGACCACCGGCTCCGCCGCCTTCCACATGTTGAAATGCGGATCGAGCGTGCGTGAAACACCTTCCACAACCACCATGGTCTTCTGAAGCATCAGAAGCTCGGGGCGGGTTTCCATATCGAAAAGTTCGGTCACTTCAAACAGCAAGGTCAGAAGCTTGGCCATGGAAATGGTTTCGGCGGGCTGGCCGTGGATCGGCTCGCCAATGGCGCGGATGGCCTGCGCAAAGCTTGCCACGTCATGCGTATGCGGGACGTAGCCGGCTTCGAAATGCACTTCCGCCACGCGCATGTAATCGCGTGTGATGAAACCATAGAGGATCTCGGCAAGGAACCGCCGCTGCTGCTTGTTGAGCCGCCCGGTAATGCCGAAATCGACCGCAACGATCAGGCCCTGATGGTCCACGAACAGGTTGCCCGGATGCATGTCGGCATGGAAAAAGCCGTCGCGCAGCGTATGGCGCAGGAAGGACTGGATCAGCGTTTCAGCAAGCTTCCGGAGATCGAAACCGGCGGCTTCAAGCGCTGAAATGTCCGACATCTTAATGCCGTCGATCCATTCGAGCGTAAGCACATCGCGGCCCGTGCGCTCCCAATCGACCTTGGGAACGCGAAAACCCGCATCATCCTTGATGTTCTCTGCAATCTCGGAAAGCGCTGCCGCTTCAAGACGCAAATCCATCTCGATGCGAGTGGTCTGCTGCAGCGTCTCCACAACCTGAACCGGCCGCAGGCGGCGCGTGAAAGGAACATGGCGCTCCTGCATGCGCGCGACCATGTAGAAACCTTCGAGATCGCGGGCAAAACGCTGGCGCACACCCGGACGAATGACCTTGACGGCAACCTTCTGGCGCGCTCCGTCCTTCATGATTTCGGCCGGATGCACCTGCGCCATGGAAGCGGCGGCTATCGGCGCATCGAATTGCAAGTAAAGATCATCGATCTTCCGGCCCAGCGAACCTTCGATTGCCGCAACCGCATCGACCTGCGGGAAGAAGTCGAGCCTGTCCTGCAAAAGTTCGAGGTCGGCAGCAACATCGCGTCCCACGATATCTGGCCGCGTCGCCAGAAACTGGCCGAGCTTTACGTAGGACGGGCCGAGCTTGTTCATGGCGCGCGACATGCGCTCGGAACGCTGCATGTGGCGCGCGCGCGGACGCGCCAGAATGCCCGCAATCTTGTGCCCGAACGCCGGAAGACCGGAAAGCCCCTCAACAGGCAATGCACTGATGACGCCTTCGCGCGTCAATATCCATCCGGCCTGCATCAGCCGGAAAGCGGCGGAAAAACTGCTCATGCCCCGATGCCCCGTTCCTGACCCCGTTTCATCACAGGCACGATCAAAGCTTCCAGCCGGAATGGAGCGCGGCAATGCCGCCGGTGAAATTGCGATAGCTGACGCGCTCGAAACCAGCCTTCTCGATCATCGTCGCAAAATCCTGCTGCTTGGGGAATTTGCGGATCGACTCGACCAGATAGCTGTAGGAATCCGCGTCGCCGGTGATCATCTTGCCGATGCGTGGAATAGCGTGGAACGACCATTGGTCATAAATCTTGTCGAGAACCGGCAGTTCAACCTCGGAGAATTCGAGGCAGAGGAACCGACCGCCCGGCTTCAACACGCGATAGGCTTCGGACAGCGCCTTGTCGATATGCGGCACATTGCGAATGCCGAAAGCAATCGTATAGGCGTCGAAGCTGTTGTCCTGGAAAGGCAGTTCTTCGGCATTGGCCTCGACGAATTCGAGATTGTCGGCAAGCCCCTTCTTGATCGCGCGTTCACGACCGACGCCCAGCATCGAGCCGTTGATATCGAGAATGGTGACATGGGCCTGACGACCGGAAGCCTCGACGATGCGGAAGGCGATATCGCCGGTACCGCCAGCAACGTCGAGCGAGGTCCAGCCCGGGCGCTTCGACGGCGCCAGCCATGCGATCATCGCATCTTTCCAGACGCGGTGCATGCCCGCCGACATGAGATCGTTCATCACGTCGTACTTGCTGGCGACCTTATGGAAAACGTCGTTGACCAGGCCCTGCTTCTCGCTTTCGTCAACCGCCTTGAAACCGAATGAATGCTCCATGCCGCCTTGTGCGCCCACGCGGTCCGCATTGCCGTTCTGCTGGCTCATAGCTCATCCTGCTTCTGATTATTAAGACGAAAACGATTTCCGTAATGCATATAAAGCTTGTGCTGGACGATACAAGCAGAGACCGCCCTCCACTACCCCTTTTGTGAAGGGACCTTGCGAACCGTCTTGCGTTAGCGTTTAAAAATGGCCAAAGAGACATAAAACTGTGCGTGCGCGCTCGCCACGCGTTTTCTCCGGCGCAAACTGCCGCTAAAGTCAAAAAGATAACAAGAAAAGTGGAAAGATCATGGGCGTTACAGTCGTCAGCCATCCGCTTGTCCAGCACAAGCTTACCATCATGCGCAAGAAGGAAACGTCCACGGCCAGCTTCCGGCGGCTGCTGAAGGAAATCTCGTTGTTGCTCTGCTATGAAGTGACGCGCGATCTCGAACTGACCACCATGCCCATCGAAACGCCATTGATGCCGATGGATGCACCGGTGCTCGAAGGCAAGAAGCTCGTCTTCGCGTCGATCCTGCGCGCCGGCAACGGCCTTCTGGAAGGCATGCTCGATCTGGTGCCTGCTGCCCGCGTCGCTCATATCGGGCTTTATCGCGATCACGACACGCTGCAGCCGGTCGAATATTACTTCAAGGCGCCCGAAGACATCGTAAACCGCCTCATCATCGTGGTGGACCCGATGCTGGCCACCGGACATTCGGCAATCGCAGCCATCGACAAGCTGAAGGAACGCGGCGCGACCAATATCCGCTTCCTGTGCCTGCTGGCGGCGCCGGAAGGCATCAAGCGTTTCACCGAAGCCCATCCCGATGTCGACGTGTTTACCGCGTCCATCGATGAGCGCCTCGATGAAAAGGGCTATATCGTTCCCGGCCTCGGCGATGCCGGCGACCGCATGTACGGCACCAAGTAAGCATTAACCCGCGCCTGCTATCGTGCCTCCAAACGGGGGCAGCATGGCGCGGGCTTTTACGATCCTTCTGGTATTCGCGGGACTGGCAATCGCCTTCCCGCTCCTGTTTGAAAAATTCAGCCCGCAGCTGAAAGCCGGTTCAAGCACAGCCGCGACAGCCTCATCCGCTTCTTCGTCGCCCTCCACTGCCTATAGCGGCCGCCGCGCGCAGATCACGCCGGACAGCCGCGGCCATTTCATCGCGGACGTCAGGATCGCCGGTCAAACCCTTCGCGCCATGGTGGATACCGGAGCAAGCGTCGTTGCAATCAACGCAAATGCCGCGCGGCGCATCGGCCTGTCGCTCAAACCCGATGATTTCAGATATCGCGTCTCGACCGCCAATGGCGAAACCCTTGCAGCACATGCCGTCCTGCCGAGTATCGAAATCGGACGTATCCGCGTGGAGAATGTGGACGCCATGGTCCTGCGGGACGACGCGCTCTCGGATACGTTGCTTGGCATGAGTTTTCTGAAGCGTCTGCGTCACTATGAAGTATCGAATGGCGCACTCATGCTGACGCAATGATGTGATAGCGTACTTCCGATACAGGTCAAAAGCGGTTACATCCACTGACCACAAAGCCTCAAGACCGATGGAAGCCAGCCATGACACCGGACCAACGCCTGACCGAGCTCGAAATTCGCGTAGCCGAACAGGAAAAGACAATCGATGAATTGTCATCCGTTCTGGCCGAACAATGGAAAACCATCGACCAGCTTTCCAAGAAACTCGGCGCACTGACCGATCGTTTTCTGGAACTGGAAGAGCAGACCGCGCCGGACGTGCCGGTCACCAAACCACCGCACTGGTAGTACATTATGCTTCAGATTGTCCCGCTTGCCGACCGTCCCGATCTCGTAACCGTCTGCGCCGCATGGAACCATGCGGAATGGGGTGAATTTACCGGGTCCACCCTCGATGAGACCGCACAAGCCTTTTACGACATCTCCCGTGAAGACGATGGGCAGGCAGCGCGGGTCGCGCTGTGGAACGGGGAACCTGCCGGGCTTGCCCTCCTGATCCATAGCGACCTGGAAACGCATCCGCATCTGAAGCCGTGGGTGGCGAGCGTGTTCGTTGCGCCCGGCCATCGCGGCAAAGGCATCGCCAAAGGTCTTGTCGGCGCCATTGAGGACGCCGCCCGGCAACATGGCTATGGAGAGGCCTATCTCTACACCAACAAGCCGGACCTCTATCGGCAGATCGGCTGGAGCGATTTCGAGCTGCTCGATGGCGACTATGCAGGAATGCTGATCATGCAAAAGAAAATCGCGCGGTAAGAACCACGCGATCTTTTATTACCGGCCCGCTTATTGTGCCAGCGGGATCGGGCAACTCACGCCAGTGCCGCGCAAGCCGCAATAACCGTTCGGGTTCTTCGCCAGATATTGCTGGTGATAGTCCTCGGCATAATAAAACTCCGGCGCATCCTCGATTTCGGTAGTGACCGGGCCGAGTCCGCGAGCGGCGAGCGCCTGCGTGTAGTTTTCACGGCTCTTTTCCGCCACGTCACGATCCGCCTTGTCGAAAGTGTAGATGACCGAACGGTAGGTCGTGCCGATATCGTTGCCCTGTCGCATGCCCTGCGTCGGATCGTGCTCTTCCCAGAAGACGGTCAAAAGCTCGTCAAGGCTCACAACCTTCGGATCGTAGACGACCAGCACGACCTCCGCATGGCCGGTGAGGCCTGTGCAGGTTTCCTCATAGGTCGGGTTGGGCGTAACGCCGCCCGCATAACCGACCGCCGTCACATATACGCCCGGCACCTGCCAAAACAGGCGTTCGGCACCCCAAAAGCAGCCCATCCCGAACAGAACCTGCTTGTAATCTTCCGGCCACGGTCCTTTCAGCGGGCGCCCGTTCACGAAATGGGTGGCGGCAGTCGGGATCGGCGCCGCGCGCCCGGGCAAAGCCTCGTCCATCGAGGGCATCTGCATCTTCTTGCGATAGCTGTCCAAGAAACTCATGGTCTCCATCTCCTGATTATCGGGCGGTGAAACGTCCCAAAGGGCGCTCTCGACGATGACCGATTGCATAGAATAAAAGGGCGAGAATGCCGAAAAGAAGCCAGCCCGGCTGCTCAAGCAAAGGAACGCAGACGGCATTCCAGGCTCCTGCCCCTATATAGTGCGCCACGAAGGTTTCTGCATCGGCCAATGTTTCAGGCGCGTTGCGTGACCACATGGATAAAAGCGGCTTGGCGATAAACTGCGATGCGCCAACGGAGCGCGCACCATCAAGGACCGCGAAGATCACCGCGAAAGCGAGAAAAACAACCGCAAAACTACGCAATACAAATCGGATCACGATTCTTCGCCCCGGATTCCTACCCTGCTCACGGCCCCGGTTTTGAGCCCGGCCTGCCGAAGATTTGTCTTTTTGACGTTGCTAAAGCATAGCACACAGAACCTGCCACACTCAAAGCCAAGCTCGAACACAATTCCTCGACCACAATAAAATTCAATGATTTCAAATATTTATCGAGCCGACATCGCTCTTTGCACAGGTTCGGCGATTTAGACGCAAAAACTTGCAAATAGCTGTTGAACATATGCATTTTCTGGCTATATTCGCGCCGCACCCGCTAGTTGGCGATTAACCAGCGCCTGTTTCGAAAAGCGGTGTCACGTTTGCAGTCAGTTTTCACCGTGAGACACGGTTTCCCGACAGCAAGGCAGACGGAGAGGTGGCCGAGTGGTTGAAGGCGCACGCCTGGAACGCGTGTATACGGGAAACCGTATCGAGGGTTCGAATCCCTCTCTCTCCGCCATTCTCATCCACCCGGCGACGGGCCGCGCCTATCTTGATGCAGCGTACGTACAATTTTGATGATGATATCGTCTCTGCAGTGGCGTTTTCCCTAAAGGTAAAAAAATCTGACTTGGATATGAAGCCCGCAGACGCAGGCTTCATAGCGTTCCCTGATCAAGACTGATCGAGAAATTCCGTCAGGAAACGTCGAAACGATCGGCTGCATTCGACCGGGGCCATGTGAGTTTGGCCTTCGAGAACTTCCAGTTTAGCGTCGACGATACCATTTCGGGCGGCTTCCATCATGCCGTCGCCAAAAAACTGATCCAGTTCCCCTCCGATAATCAGTGTCCTTGCTGTGATCGCGGTCAGATCGACTGGCTCAGCCTGCATTATCAATTGAAGATACCGCACAATAACGTCACCGGAGTTCATTTTCTCTGGAAGTTTGTTGCGGTCCACCCATAGCTTTATCTTCAGTAACAAATTCAGCAGGGGATTGCGGAATATTGCCGCAAAGTCATTGATCAGCTCGTAATACTGCTCCTGTTGGGCGAACTGGATTTGTCGGTTTATCCTGATTTCGCCATTCTCGCTGAACTTGTGAGCGCTCGCCAGCAGAATCAGCTTGTTAACCCACCCTTCACGCGCTGCCGCAAGCCTTGTCGCCAGCAGTCCGCCATAGGATATCCCCATGAGCGAAAACGCCGGGACCTTCATTTCTCTGATGGCGCGCTCATAGTCTGACACGATTGTCTCAATTGTTGCTTCCGTGTCGAGCTGCTGATCGTAGCCGATCAGGATAAAGCCCTGTGTTGGCGGCAGCATACGTGCGACACGTTTTGCGTCATGCATCATCCTGTCGAAGCTGTGTTTGCGGACAAAACCTTGCCCGCCATTGATCACGATCAGGGGATCAGATTGATCACCCATGCGAATATAGGGAATTCTTCCGAGCAAAAAGCCGGTCTCAAATTTGGTCATGACAATCCTCAGCAGCAATAGCTGCTTTCGTCAACATATTGGCTGTTGGGTTATTTATCAGCGATCTGGCGGGCAATAGCTTGCGCCAGAGGCGGCATCGGCAGCTCCATGCGGATGTAAACGCGGCCGTCCCGTGTCCTCGATACCAAACCGGCATCGCAGATCTCGCGACGCAGCAAAGCGTGATCTCCGAAACTGTGCCACGCTTTCATAAGCGCGTTCACCTCGGCTTCCGTCAGTTTCGTCCGGGCCGGCAAGCGAGACCAAAGCACCCATAGAACCGATATCTGATCCGAACGTTTGCTTGGAAAGCGCGTAAGAACACCATCCTTATCAAAGCAGCGGGCCACACGCTCCACGCTCGCTCGGTCGATAATAGGGTGTTTTTCTTCCTTTACAGGCTCTTTCGCCCCGCTTCGCAGGTGCTGGAAGTTTTTGTATCCTGCGCCTTTTGCAAGAATATTCAAAACTTCAAGGTGAGAAGGCTGTTTTTCGCGATCGGCATAGGCACTACGAATATTGCGCGCTAAAGCCGAAATGTCATTGACATGTAATGGTATTAATTCCCTGGGCATGGTCCCTGATCCTTGAGGCGTGCCTGTCAAATTGAGATCGGTGATCGCCATTCCGACGCGGCACGAACAAGGTGGTCGATGCGTCAAGGAACTAAAGAAGCAGGTTTAGCGTGCCCAGAGGGCGGCGATGCCTAGGTGAACTGCGGACCGGGAGCCCGTTTATCAGAAGGACAAATTGCCTGCAAGAGCAATGTGATCTTGGTTCTCCGGACTATCTAACCGAGTTACGGGACCGGGCAAGCCTCTCCCGGCTGCCGGCGCGGTTGTGCGTGGCATGATGGTAAAACGCCGTTCGAAACCAATGGTTTTGGGGTATGCTCCGGAGCCCCAAAAAGGTGAGGCGGGTTCTACGACAAGTGCGCAATGCCAAAGCGGCGCATGCAGTCCGGCTGAATTTCTTTACTGAACGACAAATCGCTTCATATGGTATGACCGTGCCGGGTCGAGCATCATTCGTTCGACAACACGCAAGCCAAGCGAAAATCGATAATACAGCCCACGGATTGGCCGGGACCAGAGGTAACAAGCAATTGCGCTTATGGCGGACCGTGGTTCGTGCATGGCGCGGCGGCTCTCATCTGTTATCGCGAGAGCTCGTTCGGAATCTCTACCTGATTTTCGTCGGAAGACGATAGAGCAGAATCATGAGCTATTTGAAGTCACTCACCTCTGACCGGAACGGCGCCACTTCAAAAAGCCCTCTTGCACAAAATCGGGGGCCCAATCGCGCTCGTCGCGCCGATTGGGCCTTGCTTTATGTAACTTACTCGGCGGGCTTACGGGTATCGCTGGTGCTGATCACCCGACCTCCAAGTATCGTTGCCAAAACTGGCACATCACGGATGGCTTTCGGGGCAACCGTCGCAGGGTCATCGCCCAGCACCACGAAGTCCGCGAACTTGCCAGCTTCGATGCTGCCGACTTTCTCATCGATCCCAAGAGTATAGGCGGCATCGATCGTTACCATGCGCAACGCCTTGTCCACCGATATGCGCTCAGCTGGAGCCAGAACCTTCTTGGAGATCGCACCAATCCGGTTCACAGCGATCCACACTTCTTCCAGCGGACGCGGCGGCGCAACGGGCGTGTCGGTGTGAAGCGACACGACGACACCTGCGTCCGTCAGCGTCTTCAGCCGGGCAGCGGTATTGGCCCGATCGGTGCCGAACTCAGGTCCGTTCAGGTCCGCGCGTTCGTAGACATAGTAAGGGTTGATGCTCACCACACCGCCAAGGGCACTCACCCGCCGCGCCTGCTCGGGGGTGGAAATACCATAATGTTCAAAGGTGAAGCGGTGATCGAAGCGCGGCTTATCCTTTTGCAGCGCATCCAGCGCATTGATGGTCGCCTCGTTTCCGGCATTGCCATTGGTATGCACATGGATGTGGAAGTTCTGCTCCCACCACGGCTTCATGTCGGCCACGAAGTCGGACAACTTGTCAAACATGAAGAGGCCGCTGTAGCGGTCGGAGTGGATATAGCCCGGATTCTGTATCTGCATGCTGAAGCTCAGAAGGCCATCATCGGAGAAGAATTTCACCCCTTCGAACATCAGCCTGTCATTGCTCGAGTCGCGCAGCTTGTTTGCTTCGGCGATCGCATTGTCACCATAGGTGCTCGCGAAAGTATGCCCGTCGACCACAACGACGAGGCGCTGATTGGCCTTCGAACTATCGAAGGAAGACTTCAGCACCTGGTGCTCAAGTGGAATATTGATCAGTCCGAACGCCAGGTCGGACATCGTGGTCACACCCGCCTGCTGGGACAGGTCCGACAGATATTTGACGTTCTTCAGCGCGATGTCCGGCGCCAGCAATGCGTTGATGGTTGGAGCGAGCACATATTGAGCAGCGCGCTCACCCAGGAACTTTCCATTGAGTTCCCCGTCCGAGCCGACCCCGATGCCCAACACCTTCTTGGCGTCCTCGGTGGTGAGGCCCCGCTTCTTGATCGCGGCACTGTTGGTGAAGACGAAATGCTCGGAAGCATCCCAGACAAAAATCGGCTTCACGGTAGAAATCTTGTCGAGCTCGCTTTTGTCGAGATGGCCGCCCATCGCCACGACGTCGAAGCCAAAAGCCAGCACATCGGCGTTCGGGTCCTTCGACGCCTCTACATATTCCGCCAGCTTGGCAAGCGCTTCCTGCCGCGTCTTCACACCGGGAAACGCTGGCCCATAAGGGTTGAGCATCGGATAGTAGCTCAACGGCGGGCGCGTCAATGAGGTTGCGCCGACGATAGGATGGGAATGGGCCTCGACAAACCCCGGATAGATGACGCGATTCTGGAACTGCTTGTCGATCTTGTGCGGATACTTGTCGAGCCAGGGCTTCAGGTCGTCCAGGGTCCCTACCGAGAGGATCTTTCCGTCCTTCACCGCGACCGCCGTTGCCTCGGGCCAGCCCGGATCCATCGTCACAATTTTTCGCGCCGTGTAGACGGTGACCAATCCATCATCCGTTGAGGCAGTCGCAGATTTGGCAGAGCCATCAGCAGATGTTTGAGCGAGTGCTAATAAAGGAAAACTTAAAGTAAAGGCAACGGACAATACGCCGACAGCAGACTTTATCTTCATCACGACCCCTCGAACAACCTCTAATAGAACCTTAAACGAAGAAGGAGTCAGCCATTAATAAAGTAAATCTGCTCCAACCAATGCCAAGCTATGAGCAGTCATTACAATTGTCAATCAGGTGTTCTTTGTTTTATATTATAGAATTACATTATATTCGAGGTTTATCTCAGGCTTGGATGGTGCATTTTTCTCGCGCGCGGAGGGAGCACGCGCTGCAAAATCAATCCTGCTGTCCTGATCGAGGCAGCGAAACACCGCTGCATCCGAAACCGGCAATTAAAAAGCCGGAGGTTTGGCCTCCGGCTTTGTTTTTAGTTCAGGCCTTCTTCCTTGAACGCCTTTTGCACGTTCGGGCGCGCCAACACGCGTTCGCGCAGCTTCAGCGCCTTGGGATAGGCACTTAAATCGAGTTTCAGTCCGACGCCCCAGCCAATGATGACAGACGCATAGGCATCCGGCTGCGTGAAATCATCGCCAAGCCAGTAGGCATTCTTGTCCGACAGCATGGCTTCTAACTGCCCCAGACGACGATTGATATTGGCAATGACGCCCGCCTTCGCTTCTTCCGTGAGGGTGGGAGCGAACAGGCCGCTGAAAGCCGCATGCAGATCCGAGCAGAAGCCCAGCGCTTCCTGCAGGCGTGCGCGTTCGATGGTGCCATAAGCAGGCTTGAATGCCGCAACATCGGAATGGTCGCCGATATATTGGAGAATTGCCGCGTTCTGCGTGATGACAGTGCCGGGCTTTACTTCCAGCGCCGGAACCGCGCCGCGCGGATTGATCGCGAAATAGTCTTCGCCGTCAGCCGTCTTCTTGGCCTTGATGTCCACGGCTTCCAGCTCATAAGGCAGGCCTGCTTCGCTCAGGATGATGTGAGGTGCGAGCGAACAGGCACCAGCCTTGTAATAAAGTTTCATGAAAATCTCCCATCGGTTTCGATGAAAGATATCTATCAAATTCGCCCCGCCCGCAACAAACCGGGGATCACATTTCTTTGTGTGCCCCCAATATTCGAAAGATCGTCCTGAAAAGGGCCATCTATCAGAAAAGCGATGCTATCCGGGCGGGTTTGGAGGATTGCATCCGGGTCACGACGACCAGCTTGTTGAACTCGCCGCGCTTGAAGGCGCGCAGGAAGCGCGGATAGTCCTTGAACACCACACAGCCATTGGAATCACCGCGGCGTCCGAGCATGAAAGTATGCGCCAGAAGCCCATCGCGATTGTAGCGGTTATTGCCATCGACAGGCGTGAGGCGGATCGCCTCGACGCCGTGGAACAACGCCTCGCGCATGCGCAGATCATAGGTATGCGGCGGTGTGGGCCCGCGGTTCTTCTGGTTCACGTAGCGCGGATTGTCACGCATCGGACCGAGGCCGGAATGCGCTTCCAGACGCTCGCCGCCCGGCAGGTAAACGGTGGCTGCGGAAATATCATAGATGGCAACCTTGCTGCGCGAAGCCTGATTGAGAAGCGGACTGAACAGGCCGGGGCGCGGCTCCTCGGTTGCGCCGCTTTCCGGCGCATAGGCGAGTTCGGTCTTTTCACGCATGCGGGAACGGCGCAGCGAAGGCTTGGCACCAGGCAGCGGCACGTCATCGGGCAGGAATGCGTCCTGAGTGGCACCGTCTTCTGCGGCGACAGCCGAGTTCTGGTCCGGTGCGAGCTGCGGAACAGGAACGGCATTGCCGGCGGGCAGATGTGCCTGCTTCTCCGCCGCATCCACTTCTTCGGCTTTCGAGAGCGGTTCTATCTTGCTGAAAGCCGCTGTCGCGTCCGATGCGGGAGGCACCGGCGCATAGGCAAGCACAGTCGCACCGGCCTCCGCAGCAGGTTGCTGTGGCTGAACACGCTCCAAAACAGGCTCTTCGCGCCGAACGCGATCAGCGCGCAGTTCAATGAGCGACGCCGTATCGACGGGCTTGTCCTCGATGACGGAATCCGGGCCGATATCGGCGATGATAGGCGCACCATCCGCGCTTTTGCTCCGGCGCCAGTCGAGATTGGAATAAGCGGTGTCAGCGGTGTAGGCATCGATGAAGCCTTGCCTGATGCGCCGCGACGGTGCGAGCCTGTGGTCAACGACGGCAAGCGCCTGCGGTGCGTTCAGGGAGACACGGCGCATGACCGGGGTAACAGGTGCAAAGGCTGGCACCACCGTTTCCAGCGTACCGAGCGCGGTCATCATCCAGCTTCCGGCTACGAGGCCCGTGGCGGCAAACACCGCAACGCGCGTAAACCCCTTGAGACCGAATGGAAGCCGGATGCCCTTGCCGCGCGGAACCGCGGAGCCATACACTTCTGTTACATACGCCATGATACAAATCCGAGTGGAGAACAACTTTCACTGCACCGCCTTGCATGTCAGTCCGGCAAAAAGACGAACGCAACATGGCAAGGCGGTGACTGGAAGGTCATCTCCAGCATCGCCAATTATGGTAACCAAATCCTTTACGGGATGAAGAAAACCGGATCGCCATGCGCCAGTTCAGCCTGTCAGAAGCAATGCGCCTTGCTTGGCGCTGGGGAACTCCAGCCCCTCCACGGCAACGCGATTTCGTCCACGATGCTTGACCCGCATCAGGGCAAGATCGGCCCGTGCCGCCGTTTCCCACAAGGTTTCGCCGCCGCGCACCATTGCGATACCAAAGCTGCATGTCAGCTGGCGGCCTGACAGCATGAGGAACTGATGCCGGGCCACGCGCCCGCAAAGCAGATTGCCAAGTCTCTCGCATGTTTCGGCATCGCCACGGACCAGAAGAACAAATTCTTCGCCGCCAATGCGTCCGACGATCGTCGTTTCGGCTGCTATGGTTTGCAGGATGCGGGCGAACTCGACCAGAACCTGATCGCCGGTTGCATGGCCCAGTGCATCATTGATCGATTTGAAGTGGTCGATATCGGCAATGATGACCCCATGGTCGCCGCGCTGGACCTCGGCCAGACGCATGCGCGCCCGGCGTTCCAGTCCGCGACGGTTGAGAACGCCGGTCAGCGGATCGGTGTCGCGTTCCGCCTGCAATTCCTCCACCACATCGGAAGTCGTTACTGCCAGAAGGACAAGGCCGGCGAACACGCCCGCAAAGGAACCGAATATCATGACGCCCTGCCAGTAGCGCGTATGTATCAGTTCAGACGGTTGCACAATCTCATCGGGGAGGCCCAGCGCCATTCCAGCCTGCACATAGAAATGCACCGTCAACAGCAGCAATGCACCGAACAGCACGCGATCGATCGAGCTTCGATAGGCGAGATCGCGCGCCTGAATGCAAAGCACCGCCATCAGGCTGCCCAGCGACAGGTGCACCGCAGGCGCAATGCGCGCGTAACCCGTATCGTTTGCGATGAAAAAGACCATGGCCGCCAGGAGACCGAGGCCTATCAGGCGGGGCGCCACCCGCGAATAACGCATGCCCATCCGCATCATCACACCTTCGCAAAGCAGCCACCCGCCCATAAAATGGAGAGCCGTAGCTATCGGCGAAGTCAGGGCAAGACTGTCCGAGATCAGCGATATCGGAACCAGAAGCCCCATGGCGAAACAGCCAAAGCTGAGGCCGAAAAACAAGAGATGCCTGCGCTTCGTGTCGAGCGTCCAGACGCCCGACATCGTCGCAGCAAACAGCAAGACTATAAGCGGCGGCACAAACTTCACGAACTGGCCCTGATCAGTCAAAACAAGATTGCAGAAAACGCTATTTCAGGTTGAACGTAATGTGCAATTACAAACCGGGGGCAAAGTCAAGTTAATAGCTGTCAATATTGACAAACACCAAAGCCTAAAGGAGCAATATCGAGTATAAGTGAATGCTAAAAATCATCTGAAAACAACATCATTCAGGAAAGTTCTGCTTTCACATAGTTTTTACCTTGAGATTTATCCCCAGAAGCTTTTCGGTGATCATCCGCCCGATAGGTATGGAAGATGTTGCCGCCGGTGACGGCGCGTTGCAGACGTGAAGCATTCTCTCCGTTTCCCTGAAGAGAAAATCATGCACCAGCGTACCGTCATCGAGCACGGCTTGCGCGCGTATTCCCGCCCCCGGGGCACCGAGATCGGAAAGCTCCAGTGTGGGGCAATATTTCCGGCATTCCTTGAGATAGCGCGCGCGGGACGCGGAATTGCTGAACTCGGACAGTGCAGAACGCCAGTTCTTCATCGCCATCTTCCAGAAGCCGGGAAATGCAGCCATGTCCGCGACGTCGCCCGCACGGAAACTGCCCTTGTCATATCCTTCGCGGGCAAACCCGAGGACCGCGTTCGGGCCGACCGTGACGCCGCCATCGATCGTTCGCGTCAGGTGGATGCCGAGGAAAGGCAGGTCGGGATCGGGGATCGGATAGATCAAATGCTTGACGATATTCGCCTTCGATTGCGGCAGGGTGTAGTATTCGCCACGAAACGGTACGATGCGGTGGCTGATATCCAGTCCGGCCAGACGCGCGATGCGATCCGACTGCAATCCCGCACAAGCGACCAGTCTGGAAGCGCGCACGGTCTCGCCATTCACCGTCACCGCAACGCCCGTGTCATCCTCCCGGATGGCAGTCACCGGCGAATTGAGCCGCACAATACCGCCGCGCTCGACGATTTCCGCCGCCATCGCCCGCGATATTTTCGCATAGTCGACGATGCCGGTCGCAGGAACCAGAAGCGCCCCCAGCCCCGCGACCGCAGGCTCTGCCTTGCGCAGCGCCTGCTGATCCACGTGCTGGAACGCGATGTCGTTCTGGACCGCACGCCTTGCCAGAGCCTCCATGCGCTCGACCTCCTTTTGAGAGGTTGCCACCAGAAGCTTGCCGCATGTTTCGAATGGAATGGAATATTGCCTGCAAAAGGCCTTCGTGGCTTCGGCACCGGCCCGGCACAATTGCGCCTTCAATGAACCGGGCTGGTAATAGATGCCGGCATGGATGACGCCGCTATTATGTCCCGTCTGGTGGCGCGCGAAATCGCTTTCCTTCTCCAGCAGAATGATCCTTGCGCCCGGCTCCGCCTCCTGCATGGCTTTTGCTGTCGCAAGCCCGACAATGCCGCCGCCGATGACGCAATAATCATAATCCGCCACGAAATCCCCTCCTCAAGCCCTCTCCCACGCCCTTGCGCCCCGCCTTGCCATGGTCGACAGGATGATTACCTGTTACTTATACGATTGCGGCCTTGGTTGCAGCACCGCAAAATGGCATTCTTTGCCAAACCCGTTCCCCCATGCGGAGAAGTTCCATGCGCCATCAGTTCGACCTTTTTGCTCCTTCCCCGGCGGAAGGACAGGAACGGGCAGAACTGCGTCCCGCCCGCGCCAAACACGGCAAGACCACCGGTATCGACGAAGCGGAGATGGTGAAGCGGCTGAAGGAGAGCGGACGTTACCGCATCCTCCAGAGGCTCGACCCGCCACCGACCGTTCCCGACGCCGACAGGATCGCCTTCCCCCGTCTGGGCGTTGTCGTGGACACGGAAACGACCGGCCTCAATCCGGCGCAGGAAGAAATCATCGAGATCGGCGCCGTTGCCTTCCGTTATGCCGATGACGGGTCGATAGGCGATATCTGCGCCACGTTCGGCGCATTGCAGCAACCCTCCCGGCCGATCCCGGCCGACATCACCCGCATCACCGGCATTACCGACGAGATGGTGAGGGGCCAGACGATCCCCCGCGAAAAGCTGGACGCGCTCATCGCCGAGGCCGATATCATCATTGCGCATAATGCCGGTTTTGATCGCCCGTTTCTTGAACGTTTTTCCATCGCTTTCGCCAACAAGCCGTGGGCCTGCTCGGTCAAGGAAATCGACTGGACAGCACGCGGCTTTGAAGGCACCAAGCTTGGCTACCTGATCGGGCAGAGCGGCTATTTCCATAACGGACACCGGGCCGAAGATGATTGCCAGGCCCTGCTTGCAGTGCTGAAGGAACAGTCCGGCGATACCACGCCCTTTGCCGAACTCTTGAAGGCCAGCCAGCGCGCGCGGATGCGCATCTATGCCGAGAACAGCCCGTTCGAGATGAAGGACCATCTGAAAGCGCGTGGCTATCGCTGGTCGGACGGCACTGACGGGCGTCCGAAATCATGGTGGACGGAAATCGGTGAAGAAGAACTCGACGCCGAACTCGAATATCTGCGCACCGAGATTTACGGCTGGCGCGACGCCGACCCGCTGGTCCAGAAGCTCACCGCCATGGACCGTTACAAGGAACACGCGCCGCTTCGCCCGAAGAAGTAACCGCCCCCAACATCCCGAGCGCCTGCCCATCTCCCTCATCCTGAGGAGGTGACCTGAGCTTGTCGAAGGTCACCGTCTCGAAGGATAGGAGATGGCCCCTCGCCCTTCGAGATGGCGCTTCGCGCCTCCTCAGGATGAGGAGCAGGGTTTGGCAGTCACGCAATAACTGGCCACGGCCTCTGCTCTGGCCGCATCTCTTCATAGGCTTTTGCAAGGCGCAACACGCCCAGATCATCGAAACGCTGGCCGAAAATCTGCAAGCCGATGGGTAGACCCTTGGCCGTATAACCGCAATTGATCGAAATCGCGGGCTGCTCCGACATGTTCATCGCCACGGTGAAGGCGATATGTTCGAATGGACGCTGCGGGTCGTTGACCGGAGACGCCCATTCCGCCGGATAGGTCGGCATGGGCGCGGTTGGCGAAATAATGAAGTCGAAGCTCTTGGAAGCGGCAAGCGCGGCGTTGCGCATCGCATCCATCTGGGCAAAGCCGAGATAGACTTCTTCGCCCGTTAAGCCCTCGGCGGTTTCCGTCCACTGATAGATATAAGGCAGAATCTTCGCACGGTTTTCCGGCGTCATCTTCTTGATATCCGACCACGACCGCGCACGCCAGAAACGATCCAGACCGTCGATCATGGTGCGGTTCAGAAATGGCGCAACAGGCTCGATGATCGCGCCCGCATCGGCAAGCAATTTCGCTGCGGCTTCAACGGCGGCGCGGGTTTCATCCCCCACCGGCTCGCCGAAACCGGCATCGAGCCACAGGCCGATCTTCAAGCCCTTCACATCAATGTCGAGGCTCATCCAGTCGATATCCTGATAGGGCAGGCTCATGCCATCGCGACGATCAGGTCTTGAAAGCACCGACATGTAAAGCGCGCTGTCAGCGACAGTGCGCGTCATCGGCCCGGCCACGCGACCGAGAAATGGCGGATCGATGGGAATGCGCCCGAAGGAAGGCTTCAGTCCGACAAGACCGCACCACCCTGCAGGCAGGCGGATCGAGCCACCAATATCCGTGCCGATATGCAACGGACCGTAACCGGCCGCACCCGCGCTGCCCGCACCGGCACTTGATCCGCCCGGATTGGTGCCGAGGTCCCATGGATTGCGCGCAAGCTTGTGGAAGCTCGACAGGCCGGAAGACAACATGCCAAGATCAGGCATGGTCGTCTTGGCCAGCAGCACGCCGCCAGCCTCGCGCGTGCGCGCTGCAGGCGGGGCGTCGGCGCTGGCAGGCTTCAGCGGCAGCGCCGCGCAGCCGAGCGGAACAGCCGTGCCTTCCGTCGCGATATTTTCCTTGATCGTCAGCAGAACGCCATCGATGGGTCCGGCAGGCTCGCCCTTTGCCCAGCGCGCTTCCGAGGCTCTAGCCGCCGCAAGCGCAGCATCCGGATCGTAAGCCCAAAGCGCATTCAGCTTCGGCTCATAGGCTTCGATGCGGGCGATGACCGCTTCCGTGACCTCGACCGGCGAAAGCGATTTCGCCTTATAGGCGGACACGAGTTCGACGGCTGACAAATCGGCTGGATTCGACATTGGGATTTCCTCAAATCACTCAGGCAATTTCAGTGTGGAGCTTGGGCGTCGCACTCGCTTGCGGCGACCGGAAAACGGCTTCGGCACGGCGTCGACCAGCGCCCGCGTATAGTCATGCCGGGGATTGTCGAAGACTTCGTTCGTCGGTCCCTGCTCGACAATATTGCCGCGATAGATCACGGCGACGCGGTCGGTGATGGCGCGCACGACACCCAGATCGTGGCTGATGAACAGATAGGAAAGGCCGAACTTTTCCTGCAGATCCATCATCAGGTTCAGCACCTGCGCCTGAATGGAAACGTCGAGCGCCGACACCGGCTCGTCCGCGACGATCAAAGCGGGCTTGGTAATCAGGGCGCGCGCGATGGCGATACGCTGGCGTTGCCCGCCCGAAAACTCGTGCGGATATTTTTCCGCCGATGCCTTCGGCAAGCCAACCGCTTCCAGCACTTCCGCCACGCGATCGTCGCGCTCTTTGGCACTGGCGCTTTCCAGCGACACAATCGGCTCGGAAATAATGCGCTTGACCGTATGGCGCGGGTCGAGCGAGCCATACGGGTCCTGAAAGATCGCCTGAAAGCCCTTGCGCGCTTCACGCAAGCCAGCGCGATCAAGCGCATAGATATCCTGTCCGTTGACGAGAATCTGCCCCGCCTGCGGACGCTCCAGCCCCATGACGGCGCGGGCCAGCGTGGACTTGCCGGAGCCGCTTTCACCCACGATGCCAAGGCTTTGCCCGGCTTCGATCTCAACATTAACCCCATGCAGGACACGCAACGCGCCCGGCTTTGAAAAAAATGACGGACGCGGCAGCTGGTATTCGCGCACCACATCGCGCACCTGCAAGATCATCTTGCTCATGCGAGCACCTCGCCGTCTCGCGGATGAATACAGGCGGCGCGATGCGCGATCCCGTCGTTCTCACCGATGAAATCGAGCGGCGGTATCGCCTTGCGGCAATCCTCCTGCACGAAGGCGCAGCGGTCAGCAAAGGTACAATAGGGCGGACGCGCCAGCGGGTCCGGCACGACGCCGGGGATAGCGGCAAGGCGCTGGCGTCCCGTGCCGTGGCTGCGCACCAGCGCCGCACCATGTGGCGAAGCCTGGAACAGCCCCCGGGCATAAGGATGCGCCATGCGATTGAACACCGCTTCCGTGCGTCCCGTCTCGACGATGCGGCCCGCATACATGACGGCGATGCGGTCGGTCATTTCCGAAACCACGCCAAGGTCATGGGTGATAAGCATCAGGGCCGTGCCGGTCTCGTCGATCAGTTCGTCCATCAGGTCGAGTATCTGCGCCTGAACGGTGACGTCGAGTGCCGTTGTCGGTTCGTCGGCAATCAGCAGGTCCGGCTCGCAGGCAATCGCCATGGCGATCATCACGCGCTGGCGTTGCCCGCCGGAAAGCTGGTGCGGGTAAAGTTCGAGATTGAAGCGCGGCGCAGGCAGCCCGACGCGATCAAGCAGCCGACGCGCTTCACGCTCCGCATCGGCGCGGCTCTCACCCATATGCAGGCGGCGTCCTTCGGCAATCTGCGCGCCTATGGTCTTGACCGGATTGAGCGCCGTCATCGGTTCCTGAAAGATCATCGCCATGCGCCGTCCGCGCATCTTGCAGAGTTCCGCTTCCGGCATGGCGGCAAGGTCCTCGCCGTCAAAACGCAACGTGCCACGCACGCGCATCCGGTCGGGCAGCAGGCCCATGGCGGCAAGGGCGGTGATCGACTTGCCGCTGCCGGACTCACCCACCACGCCAAGGCGTTCACCGCGATTGAGCGTCAGCGTAATGTCGGACACGATATCCGCGAGTTTGAGCCCGATGGGCAGTTCGACGGACATATTGTCCATCTCAAGCAAAGGCGTTGTCATCTCTGCCTCCTGACGCGCGGATCGAGCACATCACGCAATCCGTCGCCCAGCATGTTGAGGCCAAGCACGGCGAGCGTGATGGCGAGACCGGGGAAGATGGCGAGCCATGGCGCATCATAGATGAAGGTCTGCGCATCGTTGAGCATCTTGCCCCAGCTCGGCATCGGCGGCTGGGTGCCAAGCCCGACATAGGACAGGCCCGCTTCCGCGACGATGGCGAGCGCGAACTGGATCGTCGCCTGCACGATCAGCACATGGTTGATGTTGGGCAGCACGTGCAAAAGCGTGATCGATATATCGCCACGCCCCGCACAACGCGCCGCCTGCACATATTCGCGCTTCCAAAGCCCCAATGATGCGCCGCGTGTGACGCGCGCGAACACAGGAATGTTGAAAATGCCGATGGCGATCATCGCATTGACCGCGCCGGGCCCGAAAATGGCCGTGATGATGACGGCGGTAAGAAGCGCTGGAAACGCGAAGGCGAGATCGGTCATGCGCATGACGAAACCATCGATCAGCCCACCGCGTGCCGCTGCAAGCGACCCGAGTGGAATACCGATACCGGCCCCAACCAGCACCGCGATGATCGATACGGCGATGGAATTGCGCGCGCCGACCATGATCATGGAAAACACATCGCGCCCAAAATTGTCCGTGCCGAAGAGGTGATTGAGGCTCGGCCCCTGCAACTTGTCGCGGAAGTTCATCGCCGTCGGCGAATAAGGCGTCCAGACATAGGAGATGACGGCCATCGCGACCAGAATGATCGTGATGAGCGAACCGAGGGCCAAACTGCGGCTGGTCAGTATGGTCTTGAATATGCCCGGTTTCGGGAAAGCCTGCGCCTCGCTCATCGGCTGCCTCCCGTCGAAAGGCGCGGATCGATGAAGCCATAGACAAGATCGACGATGAAATTGACGGCAATCACCGAAGCGGCAAGCAGCGTCACCAGCGACTGCACGGTGACGAGATCGCGCTGCGCGATGGCCTGAAATACCAGCCTTCCAAGGCCGGGGAGATTGAAGACATTTTCGATGATGATGGTTCCCGCCAGCAGAAAGGAAAATTGCAGCCCGATGATGGTGACGACCGGGATCAGCGCATTGGGCACCGCATGACGCCAGAGCGCGGCCTTGCGCGTCAGGCCCTTGGCGCGGGCAGTGCGCACGAAATCCTCCCCCAGTGTCTCGATGACGGCGGATCGGGTTACGCGGGCCAGAATGGCGGCAAGCGGCAGCGCAAGCGCCAATGCGGGAAGGAACAGCGAACGGATACCGTTCCAGAACCCGCCTTCCCAGCCCGCGAAACCCGAAGCCGGAAACCAGCCAAGCTGCAAGGCAAAAAGCAGGATCAAAAGCAGACCAAGCCAGAAATTCGGAATTGCGACACCGACCTGCGCCACGCCCATGGAAAGCACGTCTCCGGTCTTGCCGCGCTTGGAAGCGGCATAGACACCGACCGGAATGGCCACCGCGACCGACAGGACCATCGACAGAAGCGCCAGCGGCAGCGTGACCATGATGCGCGGCCCGAGCAATTCGCTGATCGGCACGGAATAGGTATAGCTCGTGCCGAAATCGCCTTTCAGAAAGCCGCCAATCCATGTGAGGTAGCGCCACCAGAGCGGCTGGTCGAGGCCAAGCTGCTTGTGAAGCGCTGCCAGTGTTTCAGGCTGCGCATTGATGCCCAGGATCACCGCCGCCGGATCGCCCGGCAGCACCTGCATCAGCAGGAAGACGATGACGGAAGCCGCAAGCGTCGTAAGCAGGAGCGAAACCAGTCGCCCGGAAATGTAAGCCAGCAAAACGACCTCCTTGAAAAGACGGAAATCCGCTTTCCACATTCCAATCCGCCGCACGCCCTCCCCTTATCTTTATGGGGTGCGCGGCCATCCATTTAGTCCCCGCCGAACGTGCGACGGGGCAAGCCAGAGCGTGTCCAATCAAAACGGGGTATTGGACCCGCTCCGGCTACTTGTTTCTACGCATTATCCAACGCAAAACCGCTTCGTTTATTCCGCCCAATAGGCTTGCGTCAGATCGTCAGCCGGAACCGGCATGTTCTTCCACAGGCCCTTTACATTCTTGTTCCACACGCCGATTTTCGGCAGCGCATAGAGGAAGATGTTCGGCTCGTCGGCAGCAAGTTTTTCCTGCAGCTTCTTCACGAGTTCGAGCTGCTCCTCATCGCTTCCAGCCTCGGCATAAGCCTTGTAGAGCGCCTTGTATTCGGGGTTGTTGTAGTTGAAGTAGTATTTGTCGCGGGCATAGATATCGAGATCGCGCGCCTCGGTATGCGCGATGATCGTCGCGTCGAAATCCGACCGCTTGAACACCTGATCCAGCCATTGCGCAAACTCGATCGGCACCAGATTGGCCTGAATGCCGACCTCCGCCAGCATGGCCGCGATGATCTCGCCGCCGCGCCGCGCATAGGCCGGTGGTGGAAGCGTGATGGTGATCGTCGTGCCCGCCGGAACGCCAGCCTCCTCCAGCAACTGCTTCGCCTTTGCCGGATCATAGGGATAGGTTTCCGACAGGTCGACATAACCCGGGTCGACCGGCGCATAATGCGAGCCGATTGGCGTGCCGAAACCGGAATAAACGCCTTCGATCAGCGCCTTGCGGTCGATGGCGTGGGCCAGCGCCTGACGCACCTTCACATTGTCGAAAGGAGCCTTGGCATTGTTGAGCGACAGCAGGACCTTGCCCGCAGTATCGCCCACTTCGACCTGCAACTTGTCGTCGCTCTTGAAGCGGCTGATGAGTTCCGGTGCCTGGAACATCGGGAAGACGTCAATGTCACCGGCAAGGATGGCCGCGGCAGCAGCCGACGGGTCGCTCACAAAACGGAACGTAACGGCGGAAAGCTTTGCCGGTTCGCCCCAATAGTCCGGGTTGCGTTCCAGCTCGACGCGGTCGCCCTGCACCCAGCGTTTGAATTTGAACGGGCCCGTGCCAACCGGCTTGGTCTTGTTGTCGGTAGCCGAATTGGGCGCGACCATGACCGCGTCACCCCAACCCATATTGAACAGGAAATTCGAGGTCGGCCGCTTCAGCGTGACAACGGCTGTCGCGGGATCGGGACATTCCGTGCTCGCAATGGGCTCGAACAGTCCCTTTTGCGCATTGGTGGAATCCGGAGCCACGGCGCGGTCATAGGAGAATTTCACCACCGGGCAGTCGAACGGCGTGCCGTCATGAAACTTCACGCCCTGCCGCAACTTGAACGTATAGGTCTTCTTGTCGTCGGAGACGGTCCAGCTTTCAGCCAGAAGCGGCTTTACAGTACCGTCCTCGACAATGCGCACCAGACCTTCATAAAGGTTCGCATAGGTAACCTGCCGGATGCCGGCGGCGGCGTTGGCGGTCGGATCGAGGCCCGGCGGTTCCAGCACTTCGCCGACCACCAGCGTGTCTTTTGCAAATGCACCGTTGATCGATGCCAGCATCGCGGCTGTTATCAGCCCGGCTTTCAGCAGCTTACCCATTGTTCCTCTTTGGCTCCCCTTGCCTTTTTTCCTAAATCGAACGCCCGCCATCCACGTCGAGCGCAATCCCGGTAATCATAGAGGCAGCGGGCGAGCAAAGGAAAGCCGCAGCTTCAGCCAGATCGTCGGGTTTCAACAGGCGGCCCATCGGAATGGAATCGCGGAATTTTTTGCGGATTTCCTCGGTGTCTTCACCCATGAAAGTGGTGAGAAGCGGCGTTTCACCGGCAACCGGGTTCAATGCCACCACGCGGATTTTCGCCGGAGCAAGCTCGATGGCGAGCGCCTTGGTGACCGAAACCACCCAGCCCTTGGTGGCATTATACCAGGCAAGGTTCGGACGCGGACGCCCCGCACCGGTCGAGGCGACATTGAGGATTACGCCCTCGCCATTGCTCTTGAAATGCGGGATGAGCTTGCGGGTCATCAGGTAGACGCCGCGTACGTTGACGCCGAGAATGCGGTCGAATTCTTCCGGCTCGACCAATTCGGCATTTTGCGGCTTGTGGCCGATGCCGGCATTGTTGATCAGAATATCGACCTTGCCGAACTTCGACAGGGCAGCCTCCACCGCCGCGTCGACATCGGCTTCCCTGGAGATATCGGCAGCAACGGCCAGCGCCGCCTCGCCGATTTCGCCTGCCACGCGCTCAGCGCCTGCCTTGTCGCGGTCCACGATGACGACCTTTGCGCCGCCGTCAGCAAAGCGCTTCGCCATGCCTTCGCCAAACCCCGAACCTGCTCCCGTGATGAGCGCGACCTTACCTTCAAGCGACACTGTAATCTCCTTAACCGTGATACACGGAAATCGTCTTCAGCGAGGCGAACCCATAGAGCGCCTCGAAGCCCTTTTCACGGCCATGGCCGGATTTCTTCACACCGCCGAAGGGCAATTCGATGCCGCCACCGGCCCCATAATTGTTGATGAACACCTGACCGGAATGGATGGCACGCGCCAGGCGGAACTGACGTCCGCCATCATTGGTCCAGATACCGCAGACGAGGCCATAATGCGTGCCATTGGCAATCGCGATGGCTTCTTCTTCGGTGTCGAAAGGCAGGATGACCTGCACCGGACCAAAGATTTCCTCCTGCGCCAGACGATGATCGGCAGGCACGTCGCGGATCAGCGTCGGCAGGACATAGGCGCCGCCTTCCGGCGCATCTTCCGCCAGCACGCCTTGCGCGGCAATGGCCAGGCCGCTTTCTTTCGCAAGAGCCAGATAGTCATCGACAATCGCCTTCTGGCGCTGCGACACGACCGGGCCGACAGACAGGTTGGCGCTGGCTGGCCCGACCTTCAATGCGCGGTAACGTTCGCTCATGCGCGCGACAACTTCTTCATAAATGCTGCACTCGACCAGAATGCGCGACGAGGCCGAGCAGGTCTGACCGGCATTCTGGATGCCCGCATTGACCAGAAACGGCAAGGCGCGGTCGAGATCGGCATCGGCGAAGACGATCTGCGGCGATTTTCCGCCAAGTTCCAGCGTCACCGGCACCGTATTCTTTGCAGCCGCAGCCTGAACCGCTTCCCCGGTACGAACGGAGCCGGTGAATGAGATGTGATTGACGTCCGGATGTTCGGAGAGCGCCGCACCGGCTTCCGCGCCAAGCCCGGTCACGACATTGAGCGCCCCTTTCGGCAGGCCGGCCCTTTCGGCAATTTTCGCAAATTCCAAGATGGTCAGGCAGGCTTCTTCAGCAGGCTTGACCACGGCTGCATTGCCCATGGCAAGCGCTGCGCCAAGACTGCGGCCCAGAATCTGCATCGGGTAGTTCCACGGAATGATGTGGCCGGTAACGCCGTGCGGCTCATAGATCGACAGAACCGTAAAACCGTTCTGATAAGGCAGCGTGTCGCCGTGCACCTTGTCGGCGGACGCGCCATAAAATTCGAGATAACGCGCCAGCGCCACCACGTCGGCTCGCGCCTGTGTCACCGGCTTTCCGACATCCTTCGATTCCAGATCGGTCAGGAGCTCGATGTTCTTCAACACCTCTTCAGAAATGCGGTGCAGCACACGGCCACGTTCAGTCGCCGTCAACTTGCCCCAGTCGCCCGAAAGTGCGCTGCGCGCCGCTGCAACGGCCAGATCGATATCAGCCTTGGTGCCGCGCGCAATCAACGCAAGATCGCTGCCGTCGGAAGGGTTTTTGAGCGTGATATGCTCGCCGCCAACGGCATCCTGCCATTCGCCCGCGATGAAATTGCCATAACGGAGCAAGCCGGCTCCTCCCGTCTCGTTCTCATGCTTCATTTTCGTTCTCCCGAAGCGGCATTCCCGCCTCCAACCTTGCCGTGGTTGCGCGGATATGCGCCCGCGCCAGCCGCTCGGCCTCCTCGCCATCGCGCGAAGCGATGGCTTCGACGATGGCTCCATGCTCGCGGATTGCATCGCGCGCCCGATCCACCGACAGTGAAAAGGACGGCGCAAAAACCTGCGATGTCATGCGCAGAAGCGGCACGAAAGCGATCAGCGAAGCATTGCCCGCCGTATTCATCACCGCCATATGAAAATCGACGTTGGATTGGGTATAGGCTTTCGGATCCCATGGATCGACAACCGCGCCCTGCCCCGCAACATGCGCGCGCAGCCTGGCGATATCCGCATCCGTTGCCCGTTCGGCGGCAAAACGCGCCGCGACCCCATCCAGCACTTCGCGCACCGCATAGGCATCGATCAGCCGGGTGAGATCGGCGGAAGCGACACGAACACCCCGCCCCGGCAGGTGAATGACCAGCCCGTCACGCTCCAGAACGCGCAGGGCCTCGCGCAAGGGCGTGCGGCTGATGCCGAATTCAGCCGCGATATGTTCCTGCCTGAGTATAGCGCCCGGCGCATAATCACCCGCATAAATCCGCTCGCGAAGTGCATCTGCCACTTCGTCCAGCAAACGGGTCTGACTGCGCCATTCAAAAGCCGCCAATAGAAAAGCCTCCCAACTTTTCTGGACACAATATCCTGGATACAAAATCAGTCAATCTGAAAACGGATAGGCTTTTCAGAAATTAAATCGCGTAGAAAAGACCGGAAATTTCGTGGATGGCTCCCGAAAAGACGCAAACTGTCAATGGGCTCCCTTAGGGAAATAACGCGGACAACCCCTTCGAGATTCTCATTCGCCAACGACTTCCGCCAACATGGCGGCAAGCTGGCGGATTTGTTCGGGTCCATTGTCCATGTGCCGTATGACGATTTCCATCGGCTCGACGGAGGGCAGTCCAGCGGCGGCAGGCACTACCCGATGACCGGGCAACGCCACACGCTTCGGCAACAGGCTGACACCCAGTCCTTCGGCAACTGCGCTCTGGATACTCGCCAGGCTGGAGCTGGTGAAAACCACATGCCAGCGCCTGCCTGCCCGGTCGAGAGCCTCCATCATGTCGCTGCGATAAAGCCCGTTCGGGGGGAACACGACGAGCGGCAGTGGATCGACATGCGACACTGGGAAGTCGGAGCTTTCCAGCCATGAAAGCGGCTCCGGCCAGCGCATCGTCCCGACCGTTTCGCCGCGCTTCTGTTTCACCATGACCAGATCGAATTCCCCGGTCTCGAAACCTTTCTGCAAGTCGCGGCTGAGACCGCTTGTCACCTCGAGTTTCGTGTTTGGGTGCGCGCGCATGAAACGCGCCAGCGCAGGTGTCACCAACCGCGAGGCGAAATCTTCCGGCAGGCCGAGGCGGAACACGGCGGCGAGCGCCGTCCCGGTCATCGCGGCGGCTGCCTCGTCATGGAGCTGCAGGATGCGGCGCGCATAGCCCAGCAGCTTTTCCCCTGCATCCGTCGGACGCACATCATGCCGGGCGCGTTCCAGAAGCGCCTGACCGGCGGCTTCCTCCAGCCTCATGATCTTCTGGCTTATCGTCGATTGGGTCGAATGCAACTGCGCGGCAGCTACCGTGAAACTGCGGCTGTCTACGACAGCCACGAAGGCCCGCAAAAGATCGAGATTGAAAGAAATATTCATGAATCCACTGAATAGCAGTTAAACATTTAATTTCCAAATATGTCACCCGGCCTGTATGAACGCAACAAGCAGGAGAACCAGCCGATGCGTCAAACGATATTCAGCTTGAGTGCCTTGGCATTGATTGCAGGGATCGTAGTCATGACCGAACCGACATTGCCCGGCCACCATGCCGCAGCCTGTGCCGAAACCTCGCTTATTCAAGCCGCGGCAGCCGGCGACCTGGCCTCGGTCAATTCGGCCATCCAGGAAGGAGCGGATCTCGAAGCACGCGGCAGAAATGGCGAGACGGCGCTTCTTGCAGCAACCCACGCAAACCACATCGATGTCGCCCGTGCGCTCATTGATGCGGGGGCGGACGTCAACGCCAGGGATGCCATCAAGGACAGCCCCTATCTTTATGCGGGCGCGCGCGGACACCTCGAAATTCTCAAGTTGACGCTCGCGCATGGAGCAGACCTCAAAAGCACCAACCGCTATGGCGGAACGGCGCTCATTCCCGCTTCCGAACGCGGGCATGTCGAAACGGTGCGCACGCTGATCGAGGCGGGCGTGAAGGTCGATCACGTCAACAATCTCGGCTGGACGGCGCTCCTTGAAGCCATCATGCTCGGCGATGGCGGTCAGCGCCATGTCGAGATCGTGAAGCTTCTCATCGAGGCCGGTGCCGATGTCAATCTCGCCGACAATGACGGCGTGACGCCTCTCCAACACGCCCGCAGCCGTGGCTATGCCCCCATGGTGGCCCTGCTGGAAAAGGCTGGCGCGAAATGAGCAGCGACGGCACATTTCTCGATCAGGCCATAAAGCTCGCCTTCGACAATATTGAGCAAGGCGGACGCCCGTTCGGCGCTGTGGTCGTCAAGGGCGGCGAAGTCATCGCCACCGGGGTCAACCGTATGCAGGCCGATTGCGATCCCACCGCACATGCAGAATTGCTGGCGCTGCGCGCGGCAGGAAAGGCGCTGCGATCGCCGCGCCTCGATGGTTGCGAAGTCTATGCCAGCGGCCAGCCCTGCCCCATGTGCTTTGCCGCCATGCGCATGGCAGGTGTGGAAAAAATCCGCTTCGCCTATTCCAATGAGCAGGCCGAACCTTTTGGCCTTTCGACCGCGAAAATCGCCGCGGAACTTGCCAAGCCTCTGCATGCACAGACCGGCATCAGTTTCGAACATTCCCCGCCGGAAAACGAACCGGAACTCTATCAGCTATGGGAAAGCAAGAATAAGACTGGCGCCTGAAACATGCAGACTACCAACCACCCGGCGACCGGCAGCGGGCGCACCGCAAGCTTTGCCCTCATTGCGCTCGTCGTCCTGATCGGCCTCAACCTGCGTCCGTTCCTGACTGCACCGGGGCCGGTACTTTCAGATATTGCGACCGATACGGGCATGGGTTTCGGCACCCTCTCCCTGCTCACCTTTCTGCCGATGATGCTGATGGGTCTTGGCGCTTTTGCAACCCCGCGCATCCAGTCGCTATTCGGCACCCGCCGCAGCATGTTTGCAGCGCTGGCCATTCTTGCAGCAGGCTCTCTCCTGCGCGGCTTCGTGCCGGATGGCATTTCGCTGGTTCTGACCGCCGTGCTGTGCGGCGCCGGCGTTGCTATGATTCAGGCATTGATGCCCGGTCTCATCAAGGCCAGCTTCCCATCCACCATTGCCCCCGTGACGGGGCTCTACTCTGCCATGATCATGGGCGGCGGCGCGCTCGGTGCGCGGCTGACACCATGGCTTGCGGGAAGCTAGCATAACTGGCGGTTCGCCCTCGCCGCGCTTGCCTTCCCCGCCGTGCTGGCCCTGCTGGCAGCAGTCCCCATTCTCCGCGAAACTTCGTCGTCGGGCAAAAAATCCGGAATAACCGGCCATTTGCTGCGCCGCCCGCGCACCTGGGTGCTGATGGCTGCATTCGGCCTCGTCAATGCGGGTTATTCATCCATGGTTGCGTGGCTTGCCCCCTATTACCAGTCGCTGGGGCTTGCGGCGTCCACCACCGGAAATCTCGTCGCGGCGATGGCAGTCGCGCAGGCGCTCGCGGCCTTCGGACTGCCTCTGCTTGCCAGCCGCAGCACCGACCGCCGGCCTTTCCTGTTGCTGACATTGGCCATGCAGGCAGTTGGCTTTGCTGGCCTTGCCTTTGCACCGCAACCTTCCCCGTTCTTCTGGTCGGCGATCTGCGGCGCGGGTCTCGGCGGCAGCTTCGCCCTTGCGATGATTACATCGCTCGACCATCTGCCCAGGCCGGAGGAAGCAGGCGCGCTTACCGCCATGATGCAGGGGGGCGGCTTTCTGATCGCCGCTCTCGGTCCGGTCGCCACCGCTTTCCTGCACGGATTGACCGGCTCGTTTGCTTCCGGCTGGATAATGCACCTCATTCTGGTCGCAAGCATCTGCCCGCTCTATCTGAGCTTCAATCCGCGCAAATATGCGCATGTGATGAAACTGCCAGTGCAGGCGGAAACTGGCGCATGATAGCGTTTCCCGGCCAGTTTCATCCGTCCTCACACCGTTGCGATGCAAGCAGCATGGGGCTGCAGGCGCGGTGGGCTCCGATTTCATCCACAGCTTTGCGAAAGAACAGGCAAATATCTTGCACAAAGAAGCAAATTTCCCTGTTGCAATCTGCGAAGCGTTGGTCCATATAGCGCCTGCCTGACGGAAACGAACGGTTCCGGAATGACTGGCGCGAGCGGGTGTAGCTCAGGGGTAGAGCACAACCTTGCCAAGGTTGGGGTCGAGGGTTCGAATCCCTTCGCCCGCTCCAGTTTCTCAAATCAGGTTTTACGAAGGCTGCCGACAGGCGGCCTTTCGTGTTTGAGGACATCCTGTCATTTGACTTCAGCTAGATCAGTTTGAACGGCAGCCCCGTAAGAAGCGCCTTGATATAGCGCTTCTTCTGAAAATATCCGTTGAGGGAAATACGCGGAATGGCCGCGACCGGCATCACACCGGGCTGCTGCAGCACGCCAGGCTGCGTGGTTACGCCCACATCGAAGCCTGCTTTTGAAACGACTTCGATTTCACGCTCACCGACCGCCGTCTTCCAGCCATACGGATAGGCAAAGGATCTCGGCCTGTAGCCGGTATAGTTTTCAACCGAGGCGGTCGAATCGGCAACCTCCCTTGCCAGCCTGTCGTCATCGACGCGCCGCAGGTTGACGTGAGTGACTGTGTGCGCCCCAAGATGCACAAGCGGATCGCGGGCCAGGTCATGCAGTTCGGATGCGCTCATCACCGATTCGTCGACGAGAGAAATCGGATCGATCCCGGCCATCTTCGCTGCTGCATCGATGCGGGCTACAGCCTCGTCTTCGTCGAAATGTTGCATGAACTGGACGAGCCTTGCGAAGGCAGCTGATTTCTGGCCTTGGTTTTGCACGCGGACATCAATGGTACCGCCGCCGAAGTCGAACCGGAAACCGTCGGCTTCCGTTACCAGAGCCGCACTGGTTCTCCACCACATGGATCGAGTACGTTCCACAAAGCCGGTCGTGATGAAGATCGTGTAAGGAACATTGTGCCGTCCAAACACGGGAGCTGCGAATTCCGCATTGTTGCGATAGCCGTCATCCAGAGTGAAGGCGACATACCTCTGTCTATTATCGGGCTCGGAAAGCAGCTTCGGCAAATCATGCAGATGAACGGGCACAAGGCCCGCTTCCAACGATGCTTCTATGGCCATTTCGAGCGTCTGCGGCGTAATCGAGAGAATAGCGTTCGGGTCCAGCCGATCTGTCGCCTCTTCCGGTTTGACATGATGCATCGTGAAGACGACACCACGTCCACCGGCAGAAGGGAAAAGCGCCTCAGCACCGGAAAAGGCGATAGCCTCCAGCCCGGCACGGATCAGCGGATATTTCAAACTGCCCTTTATCGACCGCAGCGACATGGCCTGATTCTTTTCCCCCAAAGGCTCCTACGGCAACTGCCTTGCCCCCGTTGGCCTATAGCAATTACGTCGCCCCGCGTGAATTGCATTCCTCCATTCACGCGAAAGGCCGCACGCTGAGCGTACGGCCTCATGCTCTTCGTTAACACATCAAAGCGAAGTCGAACTCTTCCACCAGTCGGTTCCACCGTCATGCGCATACTGGTCAATCTCTGCCAACTCCTCAGCGCTGAATTCCAACCCCTTCAAAGCACCCAGCGAATTTTCAAGCTGTGTTACCGAACTTGCCCCGATCAGCGAAGAGGTGACACGCGCGTCGCGCAGTGTCCAGGCGATAGCCATTTGAGCCAATGTCTGACCGCGACGTTCCGCAATGGCGTTCAGCGCCCGGATGCGGCCCAACAGCTCTTCGTTCTGTGCACTGGCCTTCAGGGAGCCGCCCTGATTCGCCCGCGCGCCTTCGGGAATTCCGTTCAAATAGCGGGAGGTCAGCAATCCTTGAGCCAGAGGCGAAAAGACAATGCAACCGGTTCCGATCTCGCCAAGCGTATCAAGCAGGCCATTTTCGATCCAGCGATTGAACATGTTGTAATTGGGCTGATGAATGAAAAGCGGAACCCGCTCTTCCTGAAGGATCGCGGCAGCCTTCTGCGTCAGTTCCGGCGAATAGCTGGAAATACCCACATAAAGGGCCTTGCCCTGACGGTGCAGATGCGCGAGCGCTCCCATCGTCTCTTCCAGCGGCGTCGTGGCGTCCACACGATGCGAATAGAAGATGTCGACATAGTCGAGCCCCATCCGCTTCAGCGACTGGTCGAGGCTGGCGATCAGGTATTTGCGACTGCCGCCGATGCCTCCGTATGGCCCCGGCCACATGTCCCAACCGGCTTTTGAAGAGATGATCATTTCATCGCGATAGGGCCGAAAATCACTGGCCATCATGCGGCCGAAGTTTTCTTCCGCTGAGCCGGGAGGCGGTCCATAATTGTTTGCGAGGTCGAAGTGGGTCACGCCCAGATCGAACGCCCGGCGCAGGATCGCGCGGCCGTTTTCATAGACATCGCGACCGCCGAAATTGTGCCAGAGACCAAGCGAAATGGCTGGCAGATCGATACCGCTTCGACCAGTGCGGCGATAGATCATATCCGACTGATAACGGTCGGCCGCTGCAGAATAATGCATCACGCATCTCCATCAATGAAATAATCGATCATGCGGGGAAGCCGATGCCCGTTCCACGCATGACAGACGTGGCGCCTATTTGAACCTGAAAGGCACGCGAGGCAACGGCTATCTGGTTATATCGCTCCGGCGAACACCACGCGACCCCTGTCCGGACCCGCGCGTAATCTACCGCAAGCAGGTCGCCTGATCGGAGGGCTCAATGCCGCCCAGATGACGCGGCACCGGCAGCAGCTTTGCCGCGCCGTCTTCAGCACAATCCGTCTTGCAACCCGACGAAACGGGAGAATTAGAGAGTGAGCATATCGAAGAATTGGGAGCGATTATGCTTTTGACTAAGGAGGATCAAAACGCAAAAAAGCCCCGTTACGTTGGTAACGAGGCTTATTCAACAACACTGGTTGCGGGGGCAGGATTTGAACCTGCGGCCTTCAGGTTATGAGCCTGACGAGCTACCGGGCTGCTCCACCCCGCGTTATGGGTGCGATATTATGACCGGTTTTGGTATTTTTTTGCGCT